>JBOHDD010000540.1:0-8277 GCA_050699155.1 Nocardioidaceae bacterium | reverse complement strand
CTTCTACGCCGCGCAGGACCTCCGCGGCAGCTACTTCCGGGGGCACCGGCATCCCCAGGTCCAGGGTGCCTGGGACCGCCTCGCGAGGGCGGCACGGCAGTGGGAGGGGCACACAGTCGTGATCTCGCACGAGATCCTGGTGGGCTGTGACGAGGACGAGGTCCGACGTGCGGTGGAGTCCCTGCGGCCGCACGAGGTGCATATCGTGTTCACCGCCCGTGACCTGGCCCGGCAGATCCCGGCGATGTGGCAGGAGTCGGTGAAGAACGGCCGGGTGGTGCCTTTCGACCGCTACCTGAAGACCCTTCAGGACGACGAGCCCGCCCTGGTCGGCAAGATCTTCTGGCGCACCCAGGACGTGGTCGACGCCTTGCGGCGCTGGGGGACAGCCGTGCCTGCGGACCGGATCCACGTCGTGACCGTCCCGCCACACGGCCAGGACCCCGGCGTCCTCTGGAAGCGCTTCTGCACCGTGACAGGCATCGACCCGGACCGCGCGAGCACCCCGGCAGGCTCGGGCGAGAACGTGTCACTCGGCCTCGCCGAGGCCGAGCTGCTACGACGCGTCAACGGGCGGCTCAAGGGGACGCTGAGCTGGCCGGAGCACGAGGCCCTGCTGAAGAACTTCATGACGCGGGAGGTCCTCGGAGCCCGCCGCGACGCTGCCCGCACGGGTATCCCGGCCACTGACCGGGGCTGGGTAGTGGAGCGCGGCCGGGGTCAGGTCGAGGCCCTCCGGGATCGCGGGTACGACGTCATCGGGTCCCTCGACGAGCTCGTCCCGGGCTTCTCCGGCGTGCCCGACGCCTCCGCGACGCCTCCTTCCGACGACGTCATCGACGCCGCGGTCGACGCCCTCGCGGTGCTGCTGGCCGAGCGCCGCGCCGGCCGGCGTTCCACCGCCACCGCCGCGCTGCGGGGATGGGCCGGAGCACTTCGTGCGCGGCTGCCCCGTTGACCGACGTCGCGACCGACCGGCGACGACTCAGGCGCGGCGGTCGCGTGCCCGACGATAGACGTCGAGCAGCGCGTCGGCCCTCGGGTGGCGCCGGGCGAACCGCACGATGCGGCGCTTCGCCAGCTCCGTCCGCGTGACCCGGCCCTCGGTCAGCGCGAGCACCTCGGCCCGGGCGGCGTCCCGTTCCTCGCGCAGCTGGCTGACCCGGTGGCCGGTGTTGAACACCCGCGTCGCCAGGCCGACCACCAGGTCGACGGCGGCATCGAGCTGTTGCTGCTCGCTCACGACGGTGGGGTCCGTGTCCGGACCCGCCGGGCGGGGCTCGATGTCTGCGAGGTCACCGACCACGTCGACACCGAGGTCCTCGACCGCGCTGACCACGCGCTTGGTCTCCTCCTGCACCCAGCCGAGCTCGGCCTCGGGAAGGGTCACGCGAATCATGTCCGGACGCACCGCCAGGATCCTGGGCACGGCGAAGTGCTTGATCACCTGGTGGTACGCCGGCCACGACAGCCGCTCATGGCTGGCCTCGTTCACCCGTTGCAGCAGGGCGACCTCGACGGTGCCGATCGAGTCGTTGGCCACCACGACTTCCTGCCTGAAGTGCTCGGGATCGAAGTCGAGGACCTGGGCAAGACGCTGCAGCAGCTGTGTCCGGGGACCCGCCGGGGGCACGGTGACGACGTGGATGTGTTCGGCGGGGATGTGCGCGGCCCACTGCCGCAAGATGCGGGGAACGTCCTGCAGGCTCCAGAACTGCCGGTCGCGTTGCTCCTGTCCGGGACGCACCCGCTCGAGGAAGTCCGGCCAGGACTCCACGAAGCGGTTCTTGGCGCCCTCCTGCCAGGTGGCGGGGACGATCCGGGAGAAGTCCCGCAGGGTCACGACCAGGTGCACCGGGTGGGGCGCAACGGTGGCGATCACGTTCTCGATCTGCTTCGGCCTGAGGCCGGCCAGGATCTCGTGCGAGATGACGCTGCGGCCGTCCCACTCCCGCACCTGCTCGGCGATCGACGCCCAGGAGCCGGCCACGTCGGCGATCTCGTTTCCGGCGAAGCCGGTGCCGCGCACATCGAGGGCCGCCTTGAACTGACGCCCTGGCCTGTCGCCTGGGTAGAGCAGGCCCGCACGGGCGAGTTCGATGCGGTTGATCCACAGGAACTCCTGCACATAGGTCGTCCCGGTCTTGGGAGGACCCACATGGAGGTAGACGGCATCGTTGCCATGCTGCGACATCGACCGTGACCCTACCCGACACCGGATCGGTGCCGCGTGGACACCGAACGGGCCCGCCGAAGCGACTCCGGCGGGCCCGTCGCGGCAGTTTCCTCAGCCGACCCTGACCGGCTCCGCGGGGGTGTCGTCGGCGTCGCTGATCGCCACCGAGCGGCGCTTGGACACGAAGACCGCGCCTGCCACGATCAGCGCGGCGACGACCGCGATGGCGATCCGCAGCGGGTGGTTGGCATCGCGACCGATGGAGAGCGCGATGACCGCCGGCGCGATCAGCAGCGACACCAGGTTCATCACCTTGAGCAGCGGGTTGATCGCCGGACCCGCGGTGTCCTTGAACGGGTCCCCGACGGTGTCACCGATGACGGTGGCCTCGTGCGCCTGTGAGCCCTTGCCACCGTGGTAGCCGTCCTCCACCAGCTTCTTCGAGTTGTCCCAGGCACCGCCGGAGTTGGCCAGGAAGACCGCCATCAGCGTTCCCGCCCCGATGGCGCCGGCCAGGAAGGAACCCAGTGGCGCGGCGCCGAGCCCGAAGCCGACCGCGATCGGGGTCAGGATCGCCAGCAGGCCGGGTGTGGCCAGCTCGCGCAGCGAGTCGCGGGTGCAGATGTCGACGACCTTGCCGTACTCCGGCCGGCCGGTGCCCTCCATGATCCCGGGGATCTCGTTGAACTGCCGGCGTACCTCGAACACGACGGCACCGGCGGCCCGGCCGACCGCGGCGATCGCCAGACCGGAGAACAGGAAGACGACGGACGCGCCGATCAGCAGCCCGACGAGGTTCTTCGGGTCGGCCACGTTGAGGACGCCGAACAGGTCGAGGAACGTCGACGCGTTCAGCTCACCGGCCTGGACGCCCGCCTCCTCCACGGCGCCGGAGACGGCGTCGGTGAACGAGCCGAACAGCGCCGTGGCGGCCAGCACAGCGGTCGCGATCGCGATGCCCTTGGTGATCGCCTTGGTGGTGTTGCCGACGGCGTCGAGCTCGGTGAGGATGCCGGCGGCCTCGCCGTCGACGTCGCCCGACATCTCCGCGATCCCCTGCGCGTTGTCCGACACCGGCCCGAAGGTGTCCATCGCCACGATCACGCCCACCGTGGTGAGCAGGCCGCAGCCGGCCAGGGCGACGGCGAACAGCGACACCACGATGGACCCGCCACCGAGCAGGGACGCGCCGAACACGGCGGCGCCGATCACCAGCGCGGTGTAGACCGCCGACTCGAACCCGACCGACAGACCGGACAGGATCACGGTGGCCGGGCCGGTGAGCGCGGTCTGGCCGACGTCTCTCACCGGACGGTGCTCGGTACCGGTGAAGTAGCCGGTCAGCGCCAGGATCAGTGCGGCGAGGACGATGCCGATGACCACCGCGACGGAGGCGATGATGCGCGGGTCACCCTCGGGGGTGAACTGCTGCTGGGTGAGGGCGCTGAACAGCTGCTCGAGCGCGCTGCCGCCGCCTCCCCCGCCGCGGCTGAGCTCGTCGAAGCTGCCGGGGAGGTAGAGGAAGGCCGCGGCCGTGCACAGCACCGCGGAGACCGCCGCGGAGATGTAGAAGGCTCGGTTGATCGTGGTCAGGCCGCTCTCGCCGGGCCGAGGACGGCAGAGGTAGACGCCCAGGATGGCGGTGAGAGCACCAAGCGCCGGGACGATCAGGGGGAACACGAGACCCTCGGTGCCGAACGCGACGCTGCCCAGGATCAGCGCGGCGACCAGCGTGACGGCGTACGACTCGAACAGGTCGGCCGCCATCCCGGCGCAGTCGCCCACGTTGTCGCCGACGTTGTCGGCGATGGTGGCGGCGTTGCGCGGGTCGTCCTCGGGGATGTTGTGCTCCACCTTGCCGACCAGGTCGGCGCCGACGTCGGCGGCCTTGGTGAAGATGCCACCGCCGACACGCATGAACATCGCCAGCAGAGCGGCACCGAAGCCGAAGCCCTCGAGAACGGCCGGCGCGTCGCCGCGGTAGATGAGGACCACCAGCGAGGCGCCGAGCAGGCCCAGCCCCACCGTTGCCATGCCCACGGTCCCGCCGGTGCGGAAGGCGATCCGCATGGCGGGGTCGCGGCCACCCTCACGGGCAGCGGCGGCGACCCGGACGTTGGCGCGTACGGCGAGCCACATTCCCATGTAGCCGATCGCCGCGGAGAACCCGGCGCCGACCACGAAGAACACCGAGCGGCCGATCCGGACGCCGACGTCGCCTGGCAGGACGAACAACAGCGCGAACGCCAGGACGACGAAGACGGCCAGCGTCTTGAACTGCCGCGTCAGATAGGCCGAGGCGCCTTCCTGGACGGCTCGAGCGATGGTCTGCATGTTCTCGGTGCCTTCACCGGCCGCGAGCACCTCACCTCGAAAGACCATCGACATCGCAAGCGCGATCAGCCCGATCACGGCGACGACGATGACGAAGGCGAGGTTGCCGCCGGACAGAGACACATCCGCGCCGCTCTGCGCGAGGGTGAGCCCGGACATCCGTCCTCCTCTGGTGGGGGCCCCGAGGCCCCGGATATGACCACAACAGTTCCCGACCCTGCACAGGCCGGTTTTGCAACGACACAGACGTGTTTAGTGCAAGTCGCGGCGGAGTCTACTGACCGGTTGTCTCCCTCGGGCCCACGGGTGGCCGAAAAGCGGATCCGGCCCGTTACGGCCTAGCCCAACCCCGCCTGCCAGCGCATCGTGATCGCGGAGCCGTCCGGGCCGGACTTGATGACGACGTCGTCGATGAGACCCTCGATCAGAGCGAGCCTGTCGAGCACTACCGGGTCCGCCGTCGGGCGCCCACCGGCGGTGCCCGGCTCGACGGACGTGACGATGGCCGGGTCCGGCAACGCGGCGGCCGTCCGCACGGTGACCCGCAGCCCCGCGTCGTCCTCGAACTCCAGCGACATGGGAGTGTCGATCCCGGAGGCCGCGAGCGCGTCGATCGCCAGTCCGCAGGCCTCGCTGACGCCGAGTCGCACCTCGTGCAGGGTCTCGTCACCCAGCCCCGCCATCCGACCGACGGCGGCAGAGACCAGCCGGACCACGCGCACGTGCGCCGGGTCCTGATCGAGGTGGAGCTCGACCCTGCCCATCGGGCGCTCAGGCGCGGTCGGCGACGGCGGCATCTACGGTGTCGAAGATGGCGAAGACCTTGGTCAGACCCGTGATCCGGAAGATCTTGAGCAGCCGCTCCTGGGTGCAGACCAGACGCAGCGAACCGTCGTGAGCGCGCACCCGCTTGAGTCCACCCACCAGCACACCGAGGCCGGTGGAGTCGAGGAACTCCACGTCCTCCATGTCCACGACGAGGTGATAGTTGCTGCGGTTGACGAGATCGACGATGCACTCGCGCAGCTTGGGCGCGGTGTAGACGTCGATCTCGCCGCCGACCTCGACGATCATGCAGCCGGCTTGCTCCCGGGTGTCCAGTGACAGGTCCACCGAAGATCCCTTTCTCGACGTCCAGAACGTGGCACCCGCATTCAACCACGCCGACGCCGAGCAGGTCAGTGCAAGACTGGGGTCGCGATGAATGAGCCCGCCCCCAGTGCCCTCGTCGGCCGTCTCACCCGCGCCCCCGGACGATCCGAGCGGCTCACCCATCTCGAACGGGTCCCCGCCCGCACCGCCCGCACGGCCGCGTGGCCGATCTGGGTGCATCCGAGTGTACGCGCAGCCTTCGGGGGGCGCGGGGTTTCGGATCTGTGGGTGCACCAGGTGCAGGCAGCCGAGCACGCCTACGCAGGTCGCCACGTCGTGCTCGCCACGGGTACCGCGTCGGGCAAGACCCTCGGCTACCTGTTGCCTGCGCTGTCCACGCTCGCCGAGACCGCGGACGCCCCCGGTCGTGGAGGCACGGTGCTCTACCTGTCTCCCACCAAGGCACTGGCGCAGGACCAGGCAGCCCTGCTGCACGCGCTCGAGCTGCCCGAGCTGCGGGTCACGACGTACGACGGCGACAGCAGCTGGGAGGAGCGTGACTGGGCGCGTGACCACGGCCGGTACATCCTGACCAACCCGGACATGCTGCACCGGACCCTGCTACCCGGGCACGCGCGGTGGGCGCGCTTCCTCGCGGGGCTGCAGTACATCGTCGTCGACGAGTGCCACCACTACCGGGGTGTGTTCGGCTCGCATGTCGCCCAGATCCTCCGTCGGTTGCGCAGGCTCTGTCACCACTACGGTGCGTCACCGACGTTCGTGCTGTCCTCCGCGACCGTCGCCGAGCCCGAGGTCGCGGCGCGCCGGCTCGTCGGTGACGAGGTCGCACCGGTCACCGACGACGGCTCCCCGCGTGGTGAGACCGCGCTGGCGCTCTGGGAGCCGCCACTGACCCGGATGTCCGGGGAGAACGGCGCACCGGTCCGGCGTACTGCGGGCGCCGAGGTAGCCGACCTGCTCGCCGACCTGGTGGTAGAGGGAGTGCGGACCCTCGCCTTCGTCCGGTCCCGCCGGGGGTCGGAGACCGTGGCCATGATGGCCCGCGACCACGTCGCCCGCGTCGATGCCGGCCTGGTCCACCGCGTGGCGGCGTACCGCGGCGGCTACCTTCCCGAGGAACGGCGCGAGCTGGAGCGCAGGCTGAAGAACGGATCCCTGCTCGCCCTGTCGGCGACCAACGCGCTCGAGCTGGGCATCGACATCTCCGGGCTCGATGCCGTCCTGATGGCCGGATTTCCGGGCACCCGCGCGGCCATGTGGCAACAGATCGGCCGTGCCGGACGGGACCGGCAGGGAGCCGTCGGGATCCTGGTCGCGCGTGACGACCCCCTGGACACCTACCTCGTGCATCATCCCGACGCGCTGCTGGGTCGCCCGGTCGAGGCAACGGTCTTCGACCCGGGCAACCCGTACGTCCTCGGACCGCACCTGTGTGCGGCGGCCGCGGAGCTGCCACTGACCGAGGCCGACTTCGCGTTGTTCGGTGAGGACACCGATGCGGCGGTCGCCGCACTCACCGACGGCGGCCTGCTGCGCCGAAGACCTCACGGATGGTTCTGGACCCGGCGCGACCGGGCCAGCGACCTCGCCGACATCAGGTCCACCGGGGGCAGTCCGGTGCGCGTCGTCGAGGACGGCACCGGCCGGATGCTGGGCACGGTCGACGCCGCCGCTGCGCCCTCGACGGTGCACCCCGGCGCGGTCTACCTGCACCAGGGCGAGACCTATCTGGTGCGCACCCTCGATCTGGACGAGAGCGCCGCCCTGGTCGAGACCGCGCAGCCCGACTACAGCACGACCGCCCGCGAGACCACCGACGTCCGCGTGCTGGAGACCCGGCTGGAGCATCGCTGGGGCGCGGCCACCCTGTCGTTCGGTTCGGTCGAGGTCACCAACCACGTGGTGGGCTTTCTCCGGCGGCGCCCGGTCACCGGTGAGGTGCTCGGCGAGGAGCCGCTTGACCTGCCGCCTCGGCACCTGCGGACCAAGGCGGTCTGGTGGACGCTGGACCAGGACCAGCTGGAGGCGACCGGGCTCGCGCCCGCCGAGATACCGGGTGCCGCGCACGCGGCCGAGCACGCGTCGATAGGGCTGCTGCCGCTGGTCGCGACCTGCGACCGGTGGGACATCGGCGGCGTCTCCACCGCGCTGCACGAGGACACCGGCAAGATGACGGTGTTCGTGTACGACGGGCACCCCGGCGGCGCGGGGTTCGCCGAACGTGGCTTCTCCGACGCCGTGGAGTGGCTGACCATGACTCGCGACGCGATCGCGGCGTGCGAGTGTGACGACGGATGTCCGTCATGCGTACAGTCGCCCAAATGCGGGAATGCGAACAACCCGCTCGACAAGCGCGGTGCCGTGACGGTGCTTGAAGCGCTTCTGGCCGGAAAGGTGCACCGATGACCGTCATCGGACTCGTGTTGATCCTCATCGCCGTGCTCGTGCTGCTCGCGGCGCTCCTGGGTGGGTCGGACGACCAGGCTGTGCTCGACCTCGGGATCTTCGACGTCAGCACCTCGACCATGGGCGTGTTCCTGATCGGCGCCGCGACCGTGCTGATCTTCGTTTCCGGCCTCGAGCTGTTGCGCTCGGGTCTACGACGCTCGCTGCGTCGGCGCCGCGAGCTCAAGAACGCGCGGGCAGCGGTCGCC
>JBOHDD010000539.1:0-4579 GCA_050699155.1 Nocardioidaceae bacterium | reverse complement strand
ACCTGGAAGCCTTCTCTGCCGGTGTCAACGCCTACCTGGCGGGCCGCAGTGCATCGGACCTGTCGTTGGAGTACGCCGTCCTCGGTCTGGGCGGGCTCGACTACGCTCCGGAGGAGTGGACCCCGGTCGACTCGCTGGCCTGGATGAAGGCGATGGCCTGGGACCTGCGGGAGAACATGGAGGACGAGGTCGACCGGGCGCATGCGTCCTCGGTGCTGTCCGACAGCGACGTCGCCGATCTGTACCCCCCGTACCCCTCGAAGCGGCACGAGCCCATCGTCGAGGCGGGTGCTGTCGTCGACGGCGTGTTCGAGCAGGAGGCGACCGGCGAGCGCTCGCGGCGGCCGAGACGTGCGCCGTACTCTCCGGAGTTGGTCGCTGCGCTGACCGGGCTGCAGCGGACGACGGAGCAGATGCCCGACCTGCTCGGCAAGGGCGACGGCCTGGGGTCCAACGCCTGGGCGGTGTCCGGTGACCGCACCAGCACCGGCAGGCCGCTGCTGGCCAACGACCCGCACCTCGCGCCGAGCATGCCCGGCGTCTGGTACCAGATGGGCCTGCACTGCACGACGGTCGACGCGCGATGTCCGTTCGACGTCTCCGGCTACACGTTCGCGGGGATGCCGGGCATCGTCATCGGTCACAACCAGCGGGTCGCCTGGGGGTTCAGCAACCTCGCCGCCGACGTCACCGACCTCTACATCGAGAAGGTGGACGGCGACACCTACACCTACGACGGGCAGCAGGTGCCCCTGCGGCAGCACCAGGAGACGTTCGAGGTCGCCGACGGGCGGGACGTCTCGATCACGGTCAGCTCCACCCGGCACGGCCCCCTGGTCTCCGAGGTCGACGAGGAGCTCAGGAGGGTCGCCGGCCTGGGTGCTCGACGCCTCGGGCCAGCGGAGAGCGAGCCCGAGACCGGGGGCCAGCGGCTCGGTCTCGCGCTGCGGTGGACGGCACTGGAGCCGGGACGCACCGCGGACGCGATCTTCGACCTGAACACCGCGCAGAGCTGGGAGCAGTTCCGGCAGGCGGCGCGTGCGTTCGAGGTGCCCGCGCAGAATCTCGTGTACGCCGACGTGGAGGGCCACATCGGCTACCAGACGCCAGGCCGCATCCCGATCCGCCGTGCCGGCGACGGGACGTGGCCGGTGCCCGGATGGGACCCGGCCTACGACTGGACGGACTCCTACGTGCCGTTCGACGCGCTTCCGAGCGTGCTCGACCCGAAGAAGGGGTACGTCGTCACCGCGAACCAGGAGGTCACCGACGGGTCGTACCCGTACTTCCTCGGCAGCTCGTGGTCCTACGGCTACCGCAGCCAGCGCCTCGTGCAGCTGATCCGCGAGGACCTCTCCCTGACCGTCGCCGACATGGCCGCGATGCAGATGGACTCACGCAACGGCAACGCCGCGACGCTCGTGCCGTACCTGCTCGACGTCAACGTGGACGAGCGCTACGCGCAGCACGGCCAGCGCACCCTGGAGGGGTGGAACTACGGCCAGCCCGAGGACTCCGCGCCCGCGGCCTACTTCAACGTGGTCTGGCGCAACCTGCTGGCCAAGACCTTCCACGACCAGCTGCCGAGGACGTCGTGGCCGGACGGCGGTGGCCGGTGGTTCGAGGTGGTGCGCCACCTGCTCGAGGACCCCAACAGCCACTGGTGGGACGACGTCCGCACCGAGAACGTCACGGAGACGCGCGACGACGTTCTCGAGGGCGCGATGGTCGAGGCACGGTACGAGATGACGCGCCGGCAGGCGCGTGACCCACGGCTGTGGACCTGGGGGCACCTGCATCAGCTGGAGCTGGTGCACGAGCCCCTGGGTACGTCGGGGATCGGCGGCGTCGAGCGGGTGTTCAACCGCGGACCGTACAAGATGGGCGGGGGCGACTCGGTCGTCGACGCGACCGGGTGGACGGCCACCCGCGGATACGCCGTGGACACCGTGCCCTCGATGCGGATGGTGGTCTCGCTGGCCAGGCTCGACGCCTCCCGGTGGGTCAACCTGACGGGCACCTCCGGTCATGTCTACAACGCGCACTACAGCGACCAGTTCGACCTGTGGCGCGACTGTGAGACCACGCCCTGGCCGTTCAGCCGCCGGTCGGTCGAGGACGCCGCCGTGGACGAGCTGACCATGCGGCCCCGGCGCTGATCGTCGTACCCGGGCGTCGGGACGGTGGAATCGGCACCCGTCGCTGCGGCGAGCGGTTAGCGTTGGACGCGTGTCTGTGATCGCCACGTCCGAACTGAGCAAGACCTTTGGGCGTGTGACCGCTCTGGACGAGCTGAGCATCACCGTCGGAGGCGGGGTGACGGGGCTGGTCGGCGCCAACGGTGCCGGCAAGTCGACGCTGATCAAGATCCTGCTCGGGCTGCTGCCGGCCACCCGGGGGTCTGCCCGGGTCCTCGACCACGACGTGGTCGAGGACGGCGCAGCGATCCGCGCACGGGTCGGCTACATGCCCGAGCACGACTGCCTGCCACCCGACGTGTCGGCGTCGGAGCTGGTGGTGCACCTGGCCCAGATGTCGGGCCTGCCGATGGTGGCGGCCCGCGAACGCGCCTCCGACGTGCTGCGACACGTCGGCCTGGCGGAGGAGAGGTACCGCCCGATCGGGGGCTACTCCACCGGCATGCGGCAGCGGGTCAAGCTGGCCCAGTCGTTGGCGCACGACCCTGCCCTGGTGCTGCTCGACGAGCCGACCAACGGCCTCGACCCCGCTGCCCGCGACGACATGCTCGAGCTGATCCGCCGGATCGGCGACGAGTTCGGCATCGCGGTGCTCGTCACCTCACATCTGCTCGGTGAGCTCGAGCGGATCAGCGACCACGTCGTCATCCTCGACGCCGGGCGCCTGCTGCGGTCGTCGTCGACGGCGGACTTCATGCAGACCACGGGAGTGCTGCACGTGGAGGTGCAGGACGCGTTCAGGGCGGACGGTCTGGGAGAGGTGGAGGCTCGCGACCGTCTCGCGCAGGCACTCGCGCGCGCCGGGCTGCAGGTGCGCGCCGACGGCCGTGCGGTAGCGGTCGCCGCCCACGACGACTCGGCGTACGACCTGATCCGCGACACCACCTGCGAGCTCGGTCTCGGGCTGGTCCGGCTGCAGCAGGGGCGGCACCGGATCGAGGAGGTCTTCCACGACGAAGAGCCGGTCGGGGGTGGTGTGCATGTCCCTCGAGCCTGACCGTCACGCGATCATCCACGACCTCGGGTACCGCCCGTACGACGGTCCGCGCCTCGGCGCCGGCTACATCGCCTGGTCGCTGTACAAGCTGGGCACGCGGCACTGCTTCGGCCTCGGCAGGTCCGGCAGGTCCAAGGTGCTGCCGTTCGGACTGCTGGCGATGATGCTGCTGCCGACGTTGATCCTGGTCGGGGTGGTCGTCACCCTCGAGATGAACCAGCAGGTCGTGCCGTACACCCGTTATCCGGTGATCACCCAGCTGGTGATCTCGGTCTTCGTGGCCGCGCAGGCGCCGGTCCTGTTCTCCCGTGACATCCGCTACCAGACACTGGCGCTGTACTTCGCGCGGCCGTTGGGGCGTACGACGTTCGTGCTGGTGCGATACGCGTCGCTGGCCACGGGTGTGCTGATCCTGGTCGCGGCCCCGCTGCTGGTGCTCTATCTCGGGGGCCTGCTGGCCGACCTTCCGTTCCGCCGCGAGACCGGCGACGTTGCCATCGCGCTGCTCGGCGCTCTGCTGCTCGCGGCCCTGCTGGCGGCCTTCGGCGCCGTGATCTCCGCGGTGACCACCCGCCGCGGCCTGGCGGTCGCGGCGATCATCGTGGCGCTGGTGCTGAGCTTCACCGTGGTGTCGGCGGTGCGTGGCATCGCGTTCGAGGTCGACGCCGAGGCTGTGGGTGTTGCGGCCGGGGTCTTCTCGCCGTACACACTGGTCGACGGCGTGCTCGCATGGGCCTTCGAAACCCCTCCGACCGGCCCCATCGCCCCGACGAGCGCACTCGAGGGCACCGGCTACCTGGTCGTCGCGGCGCTGGCCGTGTTCGGTGCGACCGCGTTGCTGATGTGGCGTTACCGAAGGCTGGCCGGCGGATGAGCGTGCTCGAGCTGGATGCGGTGTCTCGGTGGTACGGCCACGTGGTCGCGGTCAACGACGTCTCCATGTCGGTCCGGCCGGGTGTTACCGGCCTGCTCGGTCCCAACGGTGCCGGCAAGTCGACGTTGATCGCGATGATGTCCGGCTTCCTCGCCCCCTCATCGGGCACGGTCACCCTCGACGGGCGACGCATCTGGCGCAACGAGCAGGTCTACCGGGTCATCGGCCTGGTGCCCGAGCGGGAGGCGGTCTTCGAGCACCTCACCGGCCGCCAGTTCGTGGTCGCGAACGCCGAGCTGCACGGTCTGTCGGCACCAGACGACGCGGCCGGCCGCGCGATCGCGACCGTGGAGATGGCCGAGTCGCAGGACCGGCGGGTCGCGACGTACTCCAAGGGGATGCGCCAGCGAATCAAGATGGCCTCGGCCCTGGTGCACGACCCCGCGGTGCTGCTGCTCGACGAGCCGTTCAACGGAATGGACCCGCGGCAGCGCCTGCACATGATGACCC
>JBOHDD010000538.1:0-3092 GCA_050699155.1 Nocardioidaceae bacterium | reverse complement strand
GCCCGTACGCCACTGCTGGACGCCGCCCGCGAGGTCGAGCTGAGCAAGGCCATCGAGGCCGGGCTCTTGGCCGAGCACCTCTTGGCCGAGGGACGGGTCGGCCGCCGTAAGGGCGGCGCACCCGGATCCGCGACCCGCGAGGAGCTCGAATGGCTGGCGGCCGAGGGCTGCCGCGCCCGGGAACGCTTCCTGAGCGCCAACCTGCGCCTGGTGGTGTCGATCGCACGCCGCTACGGACGCTCGCAGATGCCGTTGCTCGACCTGGTGCAGGAGGGCAACACCGGACTCATCCGCGCCGTCGAGAAGTTCGACTACGCCAAGGGCTACAAGTTCTCCACCTACGCCACCTGGTGGGTGCGGCAGGCCATCACCCGGGGCATCGCGCAGCAGGCCCGAGTGGTCCGGCTGCCCGTGCACGTGGTCGAGGAGCTCAACCAGATCGGCTCGGCGCGGCGCACCCTGGAGCGCCAGCTCGGCCGTGAGGCCGACCCGGAGGAGATCGCCACCGAGCTGGGCATGTCCCTCGAGCGGGTCGTCGACCTGCTCGGCTGGGGCCGTGACCACGTGAGCCTCGACACACCGGTGGACGAGGACGGCGACACCTCGCTGGGCGACCTGGTCGCGCGCGAGACGATGCCCGGCCCGGACAGCACCTTCCTGGATGTGGAGTCCCGCGCCCGGCTGGAGTCCCTGATCGACCTGCTCGACACTCGAGCCGCCGACGTCATCCGGTCCCGCTACGGGCTCGGTGACGGGCGGCAGGAGAAGCTGGCCGACATCGCGGCGCGGCACGGCATCTCGGCCGAGCGGATCCGTCAGATCGAGCGCGAGGCGATCGCCCGGCTGCGTCAGATCGCCGACCCGGACCTGGCTGCCTGACCGCAGACACCGTGCCGGGTTTCGTCTAGCCTCAGGCCTTATGGCGATCTCGGGTACACGGTGGTGGGTGGCGGGGGCACTGGTCGCGGTCCTTTCGGCCACGGGTACGACGGCCGGCGCGGTCACGCCCGATGTACAGACCGCACCCACGACGGTGCGGTTCGCCACCTTCAACGCCACCCTGTCGGACAGCACGTGGACGCCGGACGTGTTCGTCGACCGGCTGTCGTCGGGTGACCTGCAACGGGCGCAGGACGTCGCCGAGGTGGTGCAGCGCACCCGCCCCGACGTTCTCCTGCTGAACGAGTTCAACCACGTGCCCGGGGGTGCGGCCGCCGAGGCCTTCCGCGAGCACTACCTGCGCCGGGGACAGAACGGCGCCGCACCGATCGACTACCCCTACTACTACGTGGCCGCGGTGAACACGGGGGTCGCTTCGGGGCACGACCTCGACAACAACGGGACGACCGACACCGAGCCCGACGGCCCGTTCGACTTCGACTACGCCAACGACGCCTTCGGCTTCGGCATGTTCCCCGGGCAGTACGGCATGGTCGTCTTCTCCCGGCACCCGATCGACAACGATGCCGTGCGCACCTTCTCGCGGTTCCGCTGGCAGGACATGCCCGGCAACCTGATGCCCGACGCGTTCTACAGCCAGGCCGAGCAGGACGTGCTCAGGCTGTCGTCCAAGAGCCACTGGGACATCCCCGTCGACGTCGGCGCCCGCGACGTACACCTCCTCGCCAGCCACCCGACCCCGCCGGTGTTCGACGGGCCCGAGGACCGCAACGGCAAGCGCAACCACGACGAGATCCGGTTCTGGGCCGACTACGTCTCTCCTGGGCAGGCCGGTTACGCCTACGACGACAACGGGGAGTACGGCGGACTGCGACCCGGGGCGGCGTTCGTGGTCAGCGGAGACCAGAACGCCGACCCGTTCGACGGCGACGCCACCGGCGACCCCGCCGATCTGCTGCTCGACCACCCCCGTGTCAACGACAGCGTCACCCCCGAAAGTGCGGGGGGCGTGCAGGACTCCGCGGCCGACGGAGGCGTCAACCACCAGCACCAGGGCAACCCCGCCTACGACACCGCCGACTTCGGTGAGCCGCCGGGCAACATCCGGGCCGACTACGTGCTGCCCAGCAAGGACCTGCGGATCGCGGACGCCGGGGTCTTCTGGCCGCTGGCGGGCAGCGCCCTCGACTACCTCAACGACGTCTCCGACCACCATCTGGTCTGGGTCGACGTCACGGTTCCGGGCGCCTGACCGGAGCGCCGGCCTAGAGCTGCTCCAGGACGCGTGCCACCTGAGGACGGAGGTCCTCGCGCACTCCGGTGTTGTCGATCACATGGTCGGCGACGGCCAGCCGCTGCTCCCTGCTCGCCTGCGCCCTGATCCGTGACCGGGCCTCCTGCTCGCTCATCCCGCGGTCCCGCATCAGCCGCTCCACCTGTACCTGCTCGGGCACGTCGACCACCACCACCGCGTCGAACCGGCCGGCCTGGCCGGTCTCGACCAGCAGCGGGATGTCGTGCACCACGACGGCGTCGTCGGCGACCGAGGCCTCGATCTCGTCGGAACGCTTGCGCACCCGCGGATGGATGATCGCCTCAAGCTGGGTGCGCGCGGTCGGGTCGTCGAACACCCGCCGTCCCATCGCCGGACGGTCGAGCTCACCGTCGGGGCCGACCAGGTCGGGTCCGAAGGTCCGGACGATCTCCTCCAGACCGGTGGTGCCCGCGGCCACCACCTCCCTGGCGAGCGCGTCCGCGTCGATCAGCACCGCGCCGAGCTCCTCGAACAGCCGGGACACCGCGCTCTTGCCCGTGCCGATGCCACCGGTCACGACGACACGTCTCACGGGGGCAGCCTCCCACACCGGGTGTCGGTCACAATGTCGAGATGCGTGTGACCGCCGACCGCTCCCTGTGCCAGCAACGACGTGCGGCCGGGGCGCTGCGTCGACGCGGGCTCGGCCCCGGGGAGCGGCTCGTGCTGTTGCTTCCCGGTTCGACCGACTTCGTCTCGGTCGCGCTGGGCGCGCTGCGGACCGGGGTGGTGCCGGTGCCCCTGGACCCGCGACTGACCGAGCGGGAGCTCGGCCGGCTACTCGAGGACATCGAGCCCTCCCTGGTGGTGGACGACCCAGCGTTGCTCGAGGAGCTGCTGGACGGCCCCGAGGCCGCGCTCGCGCCGTACCCGCTGG
>JBOHDD010000537.1:0-4081 GCA_050699155.1 Nocardioidaceae bacterium | reverse complement strand
GCTGTCGCCCGACGCCTCGTGGGTCACCGGCCAGGTCCTGGTGCTCGACGGTGGCATGACGCTGATGGGCGGCATCTGAGCGTGTCGGCGGTCGAGGGCGCCGGAGTCGTCGTCACCGGGGCCGGTCACGGCATCGGTCGCGCGCTCGCCCGCCGACTGGCCGACGGTGGTGCGCGGGTTGTCGTCAACGACCTCGATGCCGATGCCGCCCGGTCCGTGGCCGAGGAGATCGGTGGGTACGCCGCACCCGGCGACGCAGCCGGTGAGGTCGGCGTCGGTCAGCTGGTCGCCACGGCACGCGAGACGCTCGGCGGCATCGACATCTACTGCGCCAATGCCGGGATCGCGCCGTCCGGCGGCCCGGAGGCAGCCGAGGACGCGTGGAGCCGCGCCTGGGACGTCAACGTGATGGCGCATGTCCGTGCGTCGCGGCTGCTGGTGCCGGGCTGGCTCGAGTCCGGCGGCGGCAGGTTCGTGGCGACCGTGTCGGCCGCCGGACTGCTCACCATGCTGGGATCGGCGCCGTACTCCGCGACCAAGCACGCGGCGCTCGCCTACGCGGAGTGGCTCTCGGCGACGTACGGGCACCGTGGGGTCACCGTGCAGTGCATCTGCCCTCAGGGGGTTCGCACCCGGATGCTGAGCGACACCGGCGCCGCGGGCGACGTGGTCCTGCGCGAGTCCGCGATCGAGCCGGAGGAGGTGGCCGAGGCCCTGTGGGAGGGACTGCACGACGACCGCTTCCTGATCCTGCCGCACCCCGAGGTGCGTGGCTACTACGCGAACCGCGCCGCCGACCCGGACCGTTGGCTGGCGGGCATGCGGAGGCTCCAGCAGCGACTTGACGTGATGTGACGGTACGACGACCGCACAGCCGGACGGACTCGAGGAGGATGCATGAAGGCCTGGCGCGTGCACGAGCACGGCGAACCCAGCAAGGTGCTGCAGTACGACGACGTGCCCGACCCGGAGATCGAGTCGGGGCAGCTACTGGTGCGGGTGCGTTCGGCGGCCGCGAACTTCCCCGACGTCCTGCTGTGTCGCGGTGAGTACCAGATCAAGCCACCGCTACCGTTCACGCCGGGAGTCGAGCTGTGCGGTGAGGTCGTTGCCGTGGGCGTCGGCGTCACCGGGTTCTCCGTCGGTGACCGCGTGATCGGGTCGTCCGAGCTGCCGTCCGGGGCCTTCGGTGAGCTCACGGTGATGGCCGCCGAGCGCGCGCTGTCCGCGCCCGGCGTGCTCGACGACGCCGAGGCGTCGGCGTTCTTCATCGGCTACCAGACCGGCTGGTTCGGATTGCACCGGCGTGCGGGCCTGCGGGCCGGTGAGACACTGCTCGTGCACGCTGCCGCGGGAGGCGTGGGCAGCGCCGCCATCCAGCTGGGCAAGGCGGCCGGCGCCACGGTGATCGGTGTCGTCGGCGGTCCGGAGAAGGCCGACGTTGCGCGCGCGCTCGGTGCCGACGTCGTCGTCGACCGGTACGCCGAGGACTTCGTCTCCGTGGTCAAGGAGGTGACCGACGGGCGTGGCGCCGATGTCGTCTACGACCCGGTGGGAGGGGAGGCGTACGCACGGTCGACCAAGTGCATCGCCTTCGAGGGGCGGATCATCGTCGTCGGGTTCGCCAGTGGCACGGTGCCGAGCGCTGCCCTGAACCATGCGCTGATCAAGAACTACTCCATCCTCGGCCTGCACTGGGGTCTCTACCACCAGCAGGACCCGGCGGCGATCAGGCGGTGCCACGAGGACGTGTCGGCGCTCGCCGAAGGCGGTCTCGTCAAGCCACTGATCGGTGACCGGCTCGCGGCCGACCAGGTGGCCAACGGCGTACAGCGGCTGGCCGACGGCGAGACGGTCGGGCGGATCGTCTTCGCGCTCTGAGTCCGGGGGCGATCTGCTCACCGGAGTCATGGTTCTGCTTGTCCGAAGCGGTATGGGCGCGGTGCGGACGTCGTACTCTCCGAGGCGGATGGGTGCTTCCCCAGGCTCACAAACCTTGGAGAGGCCCCAGAACACCCGGTTACATGGCGCGTGGGGCGGGCGCCGGGTCAGCGGGGGGTGGTGTGCTTCTTCAGCTCGGCGCGGGCGAGGGAGTTCTTGTGCACCTCGTCGGGCCCGTCGGCGAACCGCAGAGTGCGGATGCCGGCGAACCAGCCGGCGAGATGGTGGTCCTGGCTGAGACCGCCGGCCCCGTGCGTCTGGATGGCCTTGTCGAGGATCCACTCCACCGTCGCCGGGGTGGCGATCTTGATCGACTGGATCTCGGTGTGCGCGCCCCTGTTGCCCACCGTGTCCATCAGCCAGGCGGTCTTGAGCACCAGCAGGCGCAGCTGCTCGATGCGAACCCGCGCCTCGGCGATCCAGTCGCGTACGACGCCCTGGTCGGCGATCGGCTTCCCGAAGGCCACCCGTTCGGAGGCGCGCCGGCACATCATCTCGACGGCACGCTCGGCGATCCCTATCGAGCGCATGCAGTGGTGGATGCGTCCCGGCCCCAGGCGCGCCTGTGCTATCGCGAAGCCGTCACCCTCCCGACCGATGAGGTTCTCGGCGGGGACGCGTACGTCGGTGAGCTCGAGCTCGGCATGACCGCCGTGGTCGCCGTCGTCGTACCCGAACACCTGCATGCCGCGCCTGATCGTCAGGCCGGGGGTGTCGCGAGGCACGAGGATCATGCTCTGCTGCCGGTGGCGTTCGGCGGCGGGGTCGGTCTTGCCCATCACGATGAGGATCTTCGCGTTGGGGTTCATGGCACCGGTGATCCACCACTTGCGGCCGTTGACGACGTAGTCGTCGCCGTCACGCTCGATCCTGGTAGCGATGTTGGTGGCGTCGGAGGAGGCGACGTCGGGCTCGGTCATCGCGAACGAGGAGCGGATCTGCCCGTCCAGCAACGGCTGCAGCCACTGCTTGCGCTGCTGCTCGCTGCCGAACATCGACAGCACCTCCATGTTGCCGGTGTCGGGTGCCGCACAGTTCAGCGCCGGGGGAGCGAGGTGGATGCTGCGGCCGGTGATCTCGGCGAGCGGTGCGTACTGCAGGTTGGTCAGTCCTGCGCCGTTTTCCCCGGGCAGGAAGAAGTTCCACAGGCCGCGCTGGCGCGCCTCGCGCTTGAGGTCCTCCACCACCGGCGGGGGCGACCAGGGCTCGCTCCCGGCCGCCATCTGCTCGGCGAACACCGGCTCGGCGGGGTAGATGTGCTCGTCCATGAACGCCAGCAGCTCGCCACGCAGCTCCTCGGTGCGGGCGTCGTACGCGAAGTCCATCACGCCTCCCTGTCGAGGGAGCCGAGGCCGGCGGACACCAGGGGCTCGACCATGCGCCCCACGTCCTCGAACCCGGCTCCCACGGTCTTTCCCTGTGTGTAGCGGTAGTGGATCCCCTCGAGGACCACCGCGAGCTTGAAGTACGCCAACGCGACGTAGAA
This sequence comes from Nocardioidaceae bacterium, assembly GCA_050699155.1. Taxonomy (GTDB): domain Bacteria; phylum Actinomycetota; class Actinomycetes; order Propionibacteriales; family Nocardioidaceae; genus JBOHDD01. Next base: position 654 of record JBOHDD010000537.1, on the reverse strand, counting down.
GCTCATCGCGGACAGGTCGCGCCCGCTGCGCTCTGCGTACCGGTCGAGCATCTCCTCGACGGTGAGGAACCCCGGCGCGCTCGGCGCGTCGGCGACCGCCCCGGTGGTGTCCTCCTTGGCCACGCCGCGGTACACGACGAGCAGGGCCACGTCGGTCAGCGGGTCGCCGACGGTGGCCATCTCCCAGTCGAGCACTGCGGTCACCGCGTCGTGCTCGTCCACGAGCAGGTTGTCGAGCCGGTAGTCGCCGTGCACGATCGCGCTCGCCTGCTGCTCGGGCACGCTGGCCTCGAGCCGGGAATGCAGGTCGTCCATGCCGGCCAGGTCGCGGCTCCGGGAGGCTTCGAGCTGCTTCTTCCACCGGCGAACCTGTCGGGTGAGGAACCCGTCGGGCCGCCCGAAGTCCGAGAGTCCCACCAGCGAGGGGTCGATCTGGTGCAGCGTCGACAGGATGTCGACCATGCGGACGCAGAGCTCCCGGGTGCGCTCGGCGCCGATGGCCTCCAGCTGCGCGGCCCTGCGGTATGGCGTACCGGCGACCTTCTGCATCACGTAGAACGGCGCACCCAGCACCTCGTGGTCCTCGCACAGTGCGTACGTGGTCGGCACCGTCACCTCGGTGTCCACCAGGGCGCTGATCACCCGGTGCTCTCG
>JBOHDD010000536.1:0-1589 GCA_050699155.1 Nocardioidaceae bacterium | reverse complement strand
GGCCCGATCATCCTGCGCAGCGGTGGGGGCTCGGGCAGGTCGTGCTGTGCCGGCGCGCTGCGCGCGGACGTCTCGGTTCGGGGGGCGCTCGTGGTCATGAGGTCTCCTCGGCGTTGCCGTGTGTGTGCTGAGCGGTGAGCCGGACGGATGCGTTCTGTGCGCCGTACCCGGCGTAGCGGCCGACTCGTTGGACGACCTCGAAGAACACCTGCCCAACCGTCTGGGTGTACAGGTGCAGGAACTCGCCGTGCTCGTCACGGTCGTAGAGCAGCCCGAGCTCGCGAAGGTCGGTGCTGAGCCCGGGTGCGAGGTCGTAGCGGGCCTCGAGGTCGTCGTAATAGTTGCCGGGGACCGCGAGGAGCGGGGCTCCCCGCGCGTGCAGGATGCGCGCGGTGGCGACGATGTCGTCGCAGGCCAGGGCGACGTGCTGGGCATGGCTGGTGTGCCCCTGTCGCTCGTGGCCGGCCGGTGCCACGTTGAGCGCGATGCGTACGGCGTTGTCCGGCCCGGCCATCGCCCGGCTGCGCAGCAGTCCGTAGGGGTCGGCCAGGTCGAGACTGTCGTGCGGCTGCATCCCCAGCACGGCACGGTAGAACAGCGCGGCCTCGTCGAACTGGCTCCATGGCTGGGTGAGTGCGACGTGGTCGACGTGGGTGATCCCGGCACCGGTCGCCGCGTCGTCGGTGAGCGGGAGGAAGTCGTCCAGCCAGTCGGCGTGGTCGGACCGGCCCGTCCGGCAGAAGAACAACGCGGTCCCGTCCGGTGCGGCCACCGCGTCGAGCCTGACCTCGTGCTCGCCCCACTCACGGGGCAGGACCGGGGAGAGCAGGTCCTCGGCCCGGTACGCCGCCCGCTCCGGGTCGGTGCTCTCCAGCCCGATCGCGGTGAGCGAAGGCGAACCGGCCCTCGCGCCTTCGGGTGCGGCGTTCACCACCATCCGGGCCCGACCCTGCTGCCACAGGCGGACGGACTTGCTGCGGTGCTGTCCGGCGGGCGTGAAGCCGAGCGAGACCAGCAGGTCGTCGAGCCCTGAGCCGGGGCCTGCCGCCACCTCGGTGAACGCGAAGCCGGTCGGTGCCGGCGCATGTCGTGGTGGCGTCAGCTCCACCCTGGCCACGTGCCCGGTCGGGAGGAGCGCGGACACGTCGTCCTCGAGTGCCAGCAAGGAACGCATCGCGTCCTTCGCCGTACGACGGCTGTCGGACTGGCGGAACACGTCGTTGAAGATCTCCAGGGACAGGGGCCCGGTGTAGCCGGCCGCGAGCGCATGGCTCACCAGTCCGGCGACGTCGAGCCCGCCCTGGCCCGGGAAGCACCGGTAGTGACGACTCCACTGGAGCACGTCCATCGCCATCAGGGGCGCGTCCGCGAGCTGCAGGAAGACGATCTTGTCGCCGGGGATCTCCCGGACGGCTGCCGGGTCCCAGCCGCGGGACAGGACGTGGAAGCTGTCCAGGCAGGTCCCCAGGTTGGGGTGGTCGGCGTACTCCACGATCTTCCAGGCGTGGGTGGGGTCGTTCACGTGCCGGCCCCACGCCAGTGCCTCGTAGGCCAGCACGATGCCGTGCGCCGAGGCGCGCTCGGCGAGG
>JBOHDD010000535.1:0-6360 GCA_050699155.1 Nocardioidaceae bacterium | reverse complement strand
ATCAGGATTCGGAGTGGGTCGCCCCAGTGAGGGCACGAGATGCCGCTACTGGATGCCGTACGTGGCGGTCGGGCCGGGGCGCCAGAGTGTGTCTCGGTCTACGAGACGATGCACAAGTTTGCCGTCTCGCCGGAAGGTTTTGAGGTCAGCGGCGGCGGAGCTTGCGGAGGATCAGCACGACGAGCAGGGTGCCCACGGCGTACGGCGCGTACCGCTTCACCAGCACCGGCAGCACCGTGGCGCCGAGGTCCAGGGCGGCGGCCGCCGGCGGCTCCGAGCCCGACGCCGACCCGGACTGCGCCCCCGGCGTTCCGGACGCGGTATCGGACTCCGGGACCGACGCGGGCGCGGACTCCGGCGCCGCTCCCTGGTCCTGCACGCCGCCCGCGCCGATCTTGGACTCCAGGCAACCGGCGAACTGCCCGAGCAGCTTGTCGGAGACGTCCTGGATGACACCGCGGCCGAACTGCGCGGGCTTGCCGGTGATGTTGAGGTCGGTGTCGACCGCCACCGCCGTACGCTCGTCCGACTCGGACGTGAGCGAGGCCTTCACCGTGACCGTGGCCGTACCGTTGCCGCGCTTGTCCTTCCCCTTGGCCTCGATCACGGCGCGGCGCGCGGCCTCGTCGCGCTCCACGAACCGGCCCGAGCCCTGGTACTGCATCGAGATCGGCCCGAGCTTGATCTTGCAGGTACCGGCGAACTCGTCACCCTCGACCGACGTGACCACGGCGCCCGGGAAGCACGACCCCACCTGTTCGAGGTCGTTGAGCGCCTCCCAGGCCACGTCGACCGACGCGGGCACGGAGAACCGGTGCTGCAGCTCCACAGTCTGACTCCTCCTTCACGGTGGTACGACGAACGGACAGGTCAGGCGCCGGCTGCCGCCAGCACCGCACGACCGGTCAGCACCGACGCCAGGTGCCGCCGGTAGTCGGCGTCACCGTTGGTGTCGGTGGGCGGGTTGGTGCCGTCGGCCGCATGCGCGGCGGCGGCGCGTACGGCGTCGGCGCTGCTCGGCTGTCCGGCCAGTGCCTCCTCGACCGCACGGGCACGCACCGGGGTCGACCCCATGTTGGTCAGCGCGACCCGGGCCTCGGCGATGGTGCCACCCTCCACGCGTACGGCGGCCGCCACCGCCACGATCGACCACTGCTGCGCGACCCTGGTGAACTTCTCGTAGTGCGCGCCCCACCCGGTGTGCTTGGGAACCCGCACCTCGACCAGGAGCTCGTCCTCCGCGACCGCGGTGGTGAAGAGGTCCTCGAAGAAGTCGTCCGCCGCGACGGTGCGGGTGCCACCACTGCCGGCGATCACGAACTCCGCACCGAGCGCGACCGCACATGCGGGCATGTCGCCTGCCGGGTCGGCGTGCACCAGCGACCCGCCGAAGGTGCCACGGTGCCGCACCTGCGGGTCGGCGACGGTCTGCGCGGCATCGGCGATCAACAGCGCGTGCTCGGCAACGAGCGGGTCCTTCATCACGTCGGCGTGCGATGTCATCGCACCGACCACGATCGCGTCGCCGTCGTCACGGACACCGCGCAGCTGCTCGATCTTGCCGATGTCGACGACCACCTCGGGTGCCGCGAGCCGCAGCCGCATGACCGGGATGAGGGACTGGCCTCCAGCCAGCACCTTGGCGTCGTCGGACCCGCCGAGCAGCCGGAGAGCCTCCTCGACGGTGGTCGGTGCGTGGTACTCGAACGTCGCCGGGATCATGCGGCACCTCCCTGTTGGATCGCCTTCCACACCCGGTGCGGTGTGCAGGGCATCGTGATGTCGTTGACGCCGAGCGGCCGCAGTGCGTCGACCACGGCGTTGACCACGGCAGGTGTCGAGGCGATGGTGCCGGCCTCACCGACGCCCTTCGCACCGAGCTCGTTCGTGGTCGACGGTGTCGAGGTCAGGCCGGTGGTGAACCTCGGCAGGTCCGCCGCCGACGGGACCAGGTAGTCGACGAACGACCCCGTCACCAGCGTGCCGGAGTCGTCGTACACCGCCTCCTCGAACATCGCCTGCGCGATCCCCTGGACCAGGCCACCGTGCACCTGTCCCTCGACGATCAACGGGTTGACGACGGTCCCGACGTCGTCGACGCAGACGTACTTGCGGATCCGCGCCTCCCCGGTCTCGGTGTCGACGTCCATCGCGCACAGGTGCGTGCCGTGCGGGAAGGAGAAGTTCTCCGGGTCGAACGTCGCGTCCGCGTCGAGACTGGGCTCGACGCCGTCGGGCAGGTCGTGCGCGGCGAACGTGGCCAGCGCGACCTCGGCCAGCGCCACGCCCTTGTCGGTGCCCTTCACGGAGTACCTGCCGTCGACGAACTCGAGGTCGTCCGGGCTGGCCTCCAGCATGTGCGCCGCGATCGTCCGGGCCTTGTCGATCACCTTGTCCGCGGCCTTGAGCACGGCCATACCGCCGACGGTGAGCGACCGTGAGCCGTAGGTGTCCATGCCCTTGGGCGCGATCTGGGTGTCGCCGTGCAGCACCTCGACGTCGTCGAACGGCACGCCGAGCCGGTCGGCCACGATCTGGCTCCACGCGGTCTCGTGACCCTGCCCGTGTGCGCTCGAACCGGTGACCACCTCGACCTTGCCGGTGGCCAGCATCCGCACCGACGCGTGCTCCCAGCCGCCGGCGCCGTAGTCGAGCGAGCCGAGCACACGCGACGGTGCGAGCCCGCACATCTCGGTGAACGTGGAGATGCCGATCCCGAGCTGCACCGGGTCGTTGCTCTCACGCAGCTTCCGCTGCTCCGCGCGCAGGTCGTCGTACCCGAAGAGCTCCTTGGCCTTCGCCGTCGCCTGCTCGTAGTTGCCGGAGTCGTACTCGAGTCCGGCGATGGTGCTGAACGGGAACTCCTCGTGCTTGATCCAGTTCTTCTCCCTGATCTCGAGCGGGTCGACGCCGAGCTCGGCCGCCAGCTCGTCCATCAGGCGCTCGATGGCGTACGTCGCCTCCGGCCGCCCCGCGCCGCGGTAGGCGTCCGTCCATGCCTTGTTGGTGAAGACGTTGGTGCAGGCGAAGTGGTACGCCGGGAACTTGTAGATCGCGTTGAACATGAACGCGCCGAGGATCGGCACACCTGGTGTGACGAGACCGAGGTAGGCGCCCATGTCGGCGAGCAGCTCGACCTTGAGCCCGGTGACGGTGCCGTCCTGCTTGGCGGCGAGGGTGAGCTTCTGCACCTGGTCGCGACCGTGGTGCGCCGCCATCAGCGACTCGCTGCGGGTCTCGGTGTACTTGCACGGCTTGCCGGTGCGCTGCGCCGCGAGCAGGGTGATGACCTCCTCCGGCGTCACCTGCAGCTTGCCGCCGAAGCCACCGCCGACGTCGGGTGCGACCACCCGCAGCTTGCTCTCCGGGGTGCCGGTGGTCATCGCCAGCATCAGTCTGAGGATGTGCGGGATCTGGGTCGCCGACCACATCGTCGTCTGCTCGCCGGTCGGGTCGACGACGACCGACCGCGGCTCCATGAACGACGGGATCAGCCGCTGCTGGCGATACCTGCGCTCCACCAGCACCTCGGCGTCGCGGATGGCGTCCTCGACGTTGCCGCCGGTGCCGGCCTCGGCCGAGTCGAACACCCAGGTCGCGGAGACGTTCGTGCCCAGGTCGGGGTGCACCATGTCACCACCTGCCGCTGCGGTCTCCAGGTCGAGTACGACGGGAAGGTCGTCGTACTCCACGTCGACCAGCTCGGTCGCATCGCGTGCCTCGGCGGCCGACCGGGCGACCACGCAGGCGACCACCTCGCCGGAGAAGTTCACCGTGTCCACGGCGATCGCGGGGTGCGGCGGGGCCTTCTGGTCCGGGGAGATGGGCCAGGCGCAGGGCAGGCTGCCCTGAGCGTCGGCGACGTCGCGTCCGGTGACCACCGCGATCACGCCGGGTGCCGCCTTGGCCTGCTCGACGTCGATGGAGGTGATCCTGGCGTGCGCGACCGGGCTGCGGACCATTCCCAGATGCAGCATGCCGGTGAGCTGGATGTTGTCGGTCCAGCGGGTGCGACCGGTGACCAGTCGCCTGTCCTCCTTGCGGCGCCGGGCGGAACCCACCTCCAGACTGGGTCCGGCTGCCGGGCGCTCCTCGGTCGCGGTCATTCGGTCCTCCCCCCGGCAGCGCTCATCACGGCGTCGACGATGTTCTGGTATCCCGTGCAGCGGCACAGGTTGCCCTCGAGGCCGTCGCGCTCCTGCTTCTCGTTGGGTCTGGGGTTGTCGTTGAGCAGGTCGATCGACTGCATGATCATCCCCGGTGTGCAGTAGCCGCACTGCAGGGCGTGGCACTCGTGGAAGGCCTGCTGGACCGGGTGCAGCTCACCGTCGGTGGCCAGCCCCTCGATGGTGGTGACCTCGTGCCCGTCGGCCTGCACCGCGAACATCGTGCAGGACTTCACGCTCGTGCCGTCGAGGTGCACGGTGCATGCTCCGCAGTTGGTCGTGTCGCAACCGACGACGGTGCCGGTCTTGCCGAGGCGTTCTCGCAGGTGGTGGACGAGCAGGGTCCGGGGCTCGACTTCGTCGGTGTAGGTGGTGCCGTCGACTTTGACGGTGATCCTGGTCATCCCGCCTCCTGGGTTCGCCATGTTCGAGAGTGGGCGTCTAGCACCCGATCCTGTACGTGTGTGACGCGCGTTACAAGGGGGGCGGGGAAAATCGATGAACGCTTGACGACCTAGCGCGTCGGGTCGTGCTGAGTCGGCTCGTGATGGATCGGGCCCTCACGTGCGGACAACCGGTCGCCGGCACCTCCCCATCGCAGCGCGATGATCTCGGCGGCGATGCTGACAGCGGTCTCCTCCGGCGTGCGCGCACCGAGGTCGAGCCCGATCGGGCTGGCCAGCCGGTCGAGCTCCTGCCGGGTGACCCCTGCCTCGACAAGCCTCTTCAGCCGGTCGTCGTGGGTGCGGCGAGAGCCCATCGCACCCACGTAGGCGACCCGGGGCAGGCGCAGGGCCACCTCGAGCAGGGGTACGTCGAACTTCGGGTCGTGGGTGAGCACACAGACGACGGCGCGATCGTCGATCCGGCCGGCCTCCGACTCTGCCTCGAGGTAGCGGTGCGGCCAGTCGCTGACGACCTCGTCGGCGTCCGGGAACCGGGACGGTGTCGCGAACACCGGCCTGGCGTCGCAGACGGTGACCCGGTAGCCCAGGAACGACCCCACCCGCGCGACCGCGGCCGCGAAGTCGATCGCGCCGAAGACCAGCATCCGTGGAGGCGGGGCGAACACGGACACGAACACCCGCATGCCCTCTCCCCGCCGCTGCCCCTCGGGGCCGTACGTCAGCGTCTCGGTGTGTCCGGTGGCCAGCGCACCGAGGGCGTCGGCCGCGACCGCGTCGTCGGCGCGGCTCGAGCCGAGGGACCCTTCACGTTCGGGTGCGCCAGTGGCTTCCGCCGGCCGGATCACCAGACGACGGCCGAGCCGCTGCGGGTGGGGGTGCTCGATCACGGTCGCCACGGCGACCGGTCGGCGGGCCTCGATGTCGTCGACGACACCACCGAGCTCGGGGAACGTCGTCTGGTCGACGGGCTCGACGAAGACGTCCAGGATGCCGCCGCACGTCAGCCCGACGGCGAACGCGTCGTCGTCACTCACGCCGTACCGCTGGAGCACCGGCTCGCCGTCGGCGACAACCTGCTGGGCGAGGTCGTAGACCGCTCCCTCGACGCAGCCACCGGACACCGACCCGACCGCCGAGTCGTCCGGGCCGACCAGCATCGAGGCTCCGGGCGGTCGCGGGGCCGACTGGTACGTCGCCACCACGGTCCCGACGCCGACGGTGTCGCCGGCCTCCCACCACTTCATGAGCTCGGGCAGCACGTCACGCACGAGCGACCACCTCCAGGACCTTCGCGTAGGTCGCGAGCGAGTGACCCGCAACGAAGTCGTCGACGTGAGGGAGTACGGCGAGGACGCCCCGCTGCACGGCCTCGTAGCCCTCCTTGCCGCGGTGGGGGTTCACCCAGACCACCCGGTGTGCGACCCGCCGGAGCCGGCGGACCTGCTCGCCGAGCAGCTCGGTGTCACCGCGCTCCCAGCCGTCGCTGAACACGACGACGACCGCTCCGCGGGCCATTCCGCGGCGGCCCCATCGGTCCAGGAACGCACGCAGCGACTCGCCGAGCCGGGTGCCGCCGGACCAGTCGGGCACGGTCTCGCCGGCGGCCACCAGGGCCCGCTCGCAGTCGCGGCTGCGGAGCGCCCGGGTCACGTGGGTGAGCCGGGTGCCGACCGTGAACACCTCGGCCCGCGGGTTGGTGGTGACCACCCGGTGGGCGAGGCGCAGCAGCGCGTCGGCGTACCCGCTCATCGAGCCGGAGACGTCGACCAGCAGCACCACCCGGCGCG
>JBOHDD010000534.1:0-3926 GCA_050699155.1 Nocardioidaceae bacterium | reverse complement strand
CGTCTTCCTGCTGCTCACCAGGCACATCGTCGCCGGGCTGGTGGCCGGGATGTCGAAGTGAGCGCCACGTTAGCCTGAGCCGCGTGTCATCCCTCAGCGTCCGCGCCATCAGCCCTGCCGAGCACCTGGCCTTCCTCCGGTCCCGTCAGGACGTCAGCTTCCTCCAGACGCCGGCCTGGGGCGAGGTCAAGAGCGAGTGGCGGCGTGAGTCGATCGGCTGGTACGACGACGAGCGGCTGGTCGGTGTCGCTCTGGTGCTCTACCGGCAGCTGCCGAGACTGAGGCGGTACCTCGCGTACCTGCCGGAGGGTCCGGTGATCGACTGGGCGACCGAGGACCTCTCCGACTGGCTCGCGCCGATGACCGGCCACCTGGCGGGCAAGGGTGCCTTCGGCATCAGGATGGGCCCACCGGTGGTCACCCGGCGCTGGGACGCCGCCACGGTCAAGCAGGCGATCGCCGACGGCTCCGCCCGGCGGCTCGGTGACGTGCCCTGCGATGCCTCCGACGAGGTGGGTGGACGGGTGCGCGACCTGCTGCGCGCCCAGGGGTGGCGCCCACTCGCGGCTGAGGACGGGTTCAGCGTGGGCCAGCCGCAGTACGTCTTCCAGGTGCCGTTGGCCGGGCGCAGCGAGGACGACGTACTCACGGGGATGAACCAGCTCTGGCGGCGCAACATCAAGAAGGCGGCCAAACTCGGCGTCGAGGTCAGCCAGGGCACGGTCGACGCCCTGCCGGAGTTCCACCGGATCTACTCCGAGACCGCTCAGCGCGACGGGTTCACACCTCGCCCGCTGTCGTACTTCCAGCGGATGTTCACGGCGATGCAGGCGGAGGACCCCGACCGCATCCGCCTCTACCTCGCGCACCACGAGGGGGATCTCGTCGCCGCGACGACATGGGTGCGGGTGGGTGGACATGCGTGGTACTCCTACGGCGCGTCGACCACGGCCAAACGAGAGGTGCGCGGATCCAACGCCGTGCAGTGGCGGATGATCCAGGACGCGATGGCCGCCGGGTCGTCCGTCTACGACCTGCGTGGCATCACCGACACGCTGGACCCCGACGACCCCCACATCGGACTGATCCAGTTCAAGGTCGGCACCGGCGGCGTGGCTGTCGAGTACGTCGGTGAGTGGGACCTGCCGGTCTCTCGACCGCTCTACAAGGCCTTCGACCTCTACATGCGCCATCGCTGAGGAGCCACACCAGATGTCACTGAGCCTCTACGTCGACGGCGACCGCTGGCGAGAGCACCTGCGTGCCGTCGCCGCCGGTTACCCCGGCATCGTCCCGGTGGCCAAGGGGAACGGCTACGGCTTCGGGGTCGGCCGGCTGGCACGGCGTTCGGAGTGGCTGGGCTGCGACCTGATGGCGGTCGGCACCTACGACGAGGCTCCCGAGGTGCTGAAGCGGTTCCACGGCGACGTGCTCGTGCTGACACCGTGGCGCCCGTTCGTCAGGGCGCCGGAGGACCGGCGGCTGGTGCACACCGTCGGGCGCACCGACGACCTGGCCACCCTGAAGTCCCGGGCATCACAGGGAGAGCGCCCGCGGGTCCTGCTCGAGGGGCTCACGTCGATGTCGCGGCACGGGCTCACCCCGGAGGGGCTGCGTGCAGCCGACCTGTCCGGTGTGGTGGTCGAGGGTCTCGCGCTGCACCTGCCGATGCACGGGGACCGGGTGGCGGAGACCGAGCGGTGGCTCGGCGTCGTGAAGGCGGCGGGGTTGTCGGACCGGATCTATGTCTCCCACCTCAGCGACACCGAGCTCGCCGACCTGGCCGGACGCCACCCGGAGGTCGTGCTGCGCCCCCGGATCGGCACCGCACTGTGGTTGGGCGACCGGGCGGCCCTCGCAGCACGAGCCACCGTGCTCGACGTACACGCGGTGGAGCGCGGGGAGCGGGTCGGCTACCGGCAGCGGCGCCTCCCCCGGCGGGGTCACGTGCTGGTCGTCTCCGGCGGGACCGCGCACGGGATCGGGATGGAGGCACCGACCGCGGCGACGTCTGCGCGTTCGCGCGCCGTCGCAGCTGCCCGCGGCGGCCTGGACGCTGCCGGGCTGGCACTGTCGCCGTACCACCTCGGCGGACGACAGCGGTGGTTCGTCGAACCTCCACACATGCAGGTGAGCATGCTCTTCGTGCCCGACGGGGTCGCCGTGCCGGAGATCGGGGCCGAGCTGCCCCTCGACGTACGCTTCACCACCACGACCTTCGACCGCGTCACGATCAGCTGACCACCAACCTGTCAGTGCTTCGTCGGGTGGCTATCGACGCGCGACCGCTGACAGGTCGAGGGCGTCGTCGAGCACACCACCGGCCGGGTCGTCGGTCACGCCGTCGGCACGCACCGGGTCGTTCCACGGTTGCCAGATGTCGCGTAGAACCACCGCGGACAACCACAACAGCCCCGCCACCCGCACCAGGATCGACAGGATGTAGGGCAGCGGCGTCGCGTCGCTGGCCGCCGGTGCCAGGTCACCGGAGAGGTGCAGCCAGATCGCCGCGAAGTAGACGATCTCGCCGGCCTGCCAGATCAGCAGGTCGCGCCAGCGTGGCCTGGCCAGTGCGGCCAACGGAAGCAGCCACAGCATGTACTGCGGTGAGTAGACCTTGTTCACCAGCAGGAAGGCGGCCACCACGAGGAACACCAGCTGGGGCAACCGCGGCCGGCGCGGCGCGAACAGTGCGAGCCCGGCGACCGCGGCGCAGGACCCGCCGAGGAAGACCCACGAGCCCAGGTTGATGGTGTGCGCCGAGACCTCGTGGCCGGCAAGTGTCCAGGCGTACCACAGCGACCCGAGGTCGGCTCCCCGGTCGGAGTTGAAAGTCCAGAACTGCGCCCAGCCCTCGAAGTTGGCCGCCGCGACCGGGAGGTTCGTCACCGCCCAGGCGGCCAGCGCGCCGGCGAGCGCCTGCCAGAACGCCCGCATCCGGCGGGAGCGAAGACAGAGCACCAGGATCGGCCCGAGCACGAAGAGCGGGTACAGCTTCGCCGCGGTTCCCAGCCCGATGAGCACACCCGCCAGCAACGGCCGCGACCTGGACCAGGCCAGCAGCGCCGTCGCCAGCAGGGCGATCACCAGCAGGTCCCAGTTGATCAGCGAGCTCAGTGCGAGCGCCGGCGCCAGGGCGAAGAGGGCGGCGTCCCACGGCCGACCGCGGTGCACCCCCGCCAGCGCCCACACCGCGATCAGTGCACATCCGAACAGCAGCAACGCGTTCACGACGGTGAACGGCACGATGTTGCCGAGGACGCCCTGGTCGCCCCCGACCCGGTCGGGCGAGACTCCGGCGAGGTCGGGCTCTCCGAACACCGCGTGCGTCAGCACGGCGGCGCCGTAGGCGAAGGCGCCGGTCAGGACGGGGTACTCGAGGTACTCGTAGCGACCGCCGTTGTCCAGGTACGGCGGCTCGCCCTGCGCGAACCCGCGCCCCGAGTAGAGGTAGGGGATGTCGCTGTAGCACATCTGCGTGTACCGCGTCGTGCCGTCCTGCCACGCCTGCGCGGCGCACGGCGCCTTCTGCACCAGCCCCAGCGCGAAGGTCAGGGTCACCAGCACCAGCAGCACGCGCACCGGCGTCCACCAGGAACCACCCGCGTACGCACCGCGCGGTCCCCCGATCACGGGGCTCAGCGCCCGGACCACCGGATCCTCGTGGGACGGGGCCACGACCGCCGACCGGCGGTCAGCGTCCACGTGCGGTGCCGTCACCGCCACCGCCGGCGTTGCCGCCCCCGCTGTTGCCGTCGGTTTCGTCGTCCTCCGGCGTCAGCGTCGGTATCGGTCCCGGCTTCCGGGACTCCGTCTCCGACGGGGTCGGCTCGGGCTCCTCGGTGGGCGTCGGCTCCTCGGTGGGCGTCGGCTCCTCGGTGGGCGTCGGCTCCTCCTCCTGGGTCTCCGGCGGCGGTGTGTAGACC
>JBOHDD010000533.1:0-2568 GCA_050699155.1 Nocardioidaceae bacterium | reverse complement strand
GCATCAGATGGCGAAGTCGGCGCTTGACGGTGTTGCGTTGTGTTGCCGATCCTACGGCCTTGCTGACCACGAAGCCGCAGCGTGCCCTACCACCTCGGTCGGTCACCAGCAGGTGCAGCACGAGCCGTGTCCGTCCGGACCGGCGCCCACGTCGCACCGCGGTCGCGAACTCCTCCGAGCGCCGCAGCCGACCAGCAGCAGGGAGCATGGGACCGGCGGCCAGGGCTGACGCAGGCGCTCGTCAGGCGGCCAGGCGCTGGCGGCCCTTGCCACGACGGTTGGAGATGATCGCGCGGCCGGCGCGCGTGCGCATCCGCAGGCGGAATCCGTGCTTCTTGTGCCGCCGGCGGTTGTTGGGCTGGAACGTGCGCTTGCTCACCGGAGTGCTCCCTGGTCGTCTTACGGAGAAGATCCTCGATCATCGCCTCGGCGACCACCGCCCACCCACAGCAGCTTCTTCCCCCCGAGAGGTCCGCCGTGCAGCGAGCGCGCCGGTCCGCACCACGCTGGTGCACCGGGTCGCTCGAGGGCGGCAGGGAAAGACGTCCTCGAGAATCCATCGACTCGAGACTCTGTGGACATGCGGCACCCGTCGAGACAGATCGACGCGCCAAAGGTACGCGCCGCACGACCGAGGGTCAAACCGCGCCCACCCGCGGGGTACGTCGGGAGCCGACCGCGCACGATCCCACCCTGAGACCGGCCACCATCCCCGACACGCCGAGAAACGCCAAGAAAGAGGTTCGGCTTTCCGGAAACCTGTGGACGGCGGGTTGATAGCCGGAGTCGGCTGTTGTTAGCGTTCACGCCCTATCCACAACTGACTTGACCCATTCTGTCGCCGGTAAATCGGGGCAATTGCCCTGGTTTTGCTGACGTAGTTCCAGGGCCCAGGAGTGGGTTTCGCACCGCGGGGCCCCGACAGGGGAGTCTTGTGGCTCGGGGCCTCGTACCTGCCGGGTCGCATGCACAACCTGTGGAAAACGCTGTGGGCGCACACCTGTCGACAGCGGTCCGACGTGTTCGAACTCTGGTGCGCGGCGCCGCCGACACCCTGCACCGAACGGGAGGCACGCGCGTGAGCGATCCCACGACCGGGCCCACGGATTCCTACTCGCACGATGCGGCACATCCAGACGGCGACGACGTACGGGATGGTCCGGCCGAGTCCGGCGTGGACGGTGTCGGCGAGCTCGGTCCGTTGTGGGACCGGCTGATCGACGACCTGCCCGCCAGCCAGCGCGCATGGCTGACCGCGAGCAAGCCGGTCACGCTGCACGAGAGCACCGCTATCGTCGCCGTCGCCGACGACTTCACCCGTTCCCAGCTCGAGAGCCGGCTGCGACCCCGGCTCGAGCACGCGCTGAGCGATGCCCTGGGGCGCGAGGTGCATCTCGCGGTCACCGTCGACACCACCCTGGCCACCGACGAGCCCGACCAGATCGACGACACCTCGTCGGGGATGACCGCACGCGCGCCATCCACAGAATCCGCTACTCATCCACAGGACGACTTGTCGACAAATCGACAGACCGACATACCGAGCTTGGAGCGCGAGCGCGGTGCCATGGGAGGCGCGCACCAGTTCCCCACCCGCGAGGGCCCCCCGGCGTCGACATCGCGCCCGGCCGGCCCGCCGACGTCGTCCTGGGCCACCGTCGACGCCACCTCCGGACCGCCACCGGCACCTCCCGTGCCCTCCACCGGCGCACCCCGACAGACGGTGGCGGAGACCCGGCTCAACCCGAAGTACACCTTCGAGACCTTCGTCATCGGCTCGTCGAACCGGTTCGCGCACGCGGCCGCCGTCGCCGTGGCCGAGGCACCTGGCAAGGCCTACAACCCGCTGCTCATCTACGGCGACTCCGGCCTCGGCAAGACCCACATGCTGCACGCGATCGGCCACTACGTACGCAGCCTCTTCGCCGGAGCCCGTGTGCGCTACGTGTCCAGCGAGGAGTTCACCAACGACTTCATCAACGCCATCCGCGACGACCGGGCCGCGTCCTTCCAGCGTCGCTACCGCGATGTCGACGTACTCCTCATCGACGACATCCAGTTCCTCGAGGGCAAGATCCAGACCCAGGAGGAGTTCTTTCACACCTTCAACACGCTGCACAACGCCAACAAGCAGATCGTGATCAGCTCCGACCGCCCGCCCAAGCGGCTCGCGGCCCTCGAGGACCGGCTTCGCAACAGGTTCGAGTGGGGCCTGATCACCGACGTGCAACCCCCCGACCTCGAGACCCGCATCGCGATCCTGCGCAAGAAGGCCGCCACCGAGCGCCTCACCGCACCACCGGAGGTGCTGGAGTTCATCGCCAGCAAGATCCAGACCAACATCCGCGAGCTCGAGGGCGCGTTGATCCGGGTGACCGCGTTCGCCAGCCTCAACCGGCAGGACGTCGACCTGACGCTCGCCGAGATCGTGCTCAAGGACCTGATCCCCGAGGGCGGGGAGCCGGAGATCACCGCCGCGGTCATCATCGCGCAGACCTCCGCCTACTTCGGGCTGTCCATCGACGACCTGTGCGGCTCCAGCCGCAGCCGGCTGCTGGTGACCGCCCG
>JBOHDD010000532.1:0-9920 GCA_050699155.1 Nocardioidaceae bacterium | reverse complement strand
GCCGCAGGCTGCGGCCGCACTTGCGCAGGTCGAGGGCGTAGAAGTCGAAGCCGAGGTCGAGGTAGAACTCGGCCATCTCCGTCTGGAAGAAGTAGTCGCAGAAGCCGTGCAGATGGAGTACGGCGCCGCGTGCCCTGTCCGGGGACCTGCGGCTGACCAGGGTGGCTACGACCGGCCCCTCGTCGTCGGTGCCGATCTCGAGGGTCTCGGCGACGTACGGCTCACCGAGGGTGTCGGACACCGACGAGGACATTGCTAGCGGATCAGCGTCGCGATCGGGGTGCCGAGCTCGACCGTCCTGCCCACCGTGCAGAGACGGTCGTGCGACTTCTCCACCGCGTCCGGGAGGATGGTGCGCGCACGATCCCCCTCTCTGCCTTCGGGAAAGCCGATCTCGAAGGTCACGTGGATATCGGTGAGCTTGTTGCCGTCTCCGTCGCGCACCTTGTCGGCGCCCACGTTGACCAGGAACCTGTCGGGTTCCGCTCGGCGTGAGGTCAAGATGTCGACGTCGATGGACGTGCAGCCGCCGATCGCCCCGAGCAGCAGCTCTGTGGGAGTGAAGTCGTCGTCGTCGCCGGTGCCGATGGAAACCTGACCGCCGCGGGTGTTGGTGATCGTGAACCGGCCGTTCGACTTCCGCTCGACGGAGACACTGCGCTGCTCTGGTTTGGTGACCATGGCACCACCCTGCCAGACGGAGTGCCGGGTCAGTGCTGGTAGGTGCCGACCAGGATGGCTCGTCCGAGTGCCTTGAAGGCCAGGTTGAACGACACCACGGCGAACGAGGCGTCCGCGTCCACGCCCAACGACTCCGCCCCGACGGCGTGTACGACGAAGTAGTAGCGGTGCACCTGGTCGCCCTCGGGAGGGGCTGCACCCATGAACCCCTGGGCTCCGCCGTCGTTACGCAGCTGGAACGCTCCCTGCGGAAGCCCGGCGCCGTCGGGGCCGCCCGCCCCGGCGGCCAGCTCCGTCACCGACGCGGGAAGGTCGACGACGCCCCAGTGCCAGAACCCGGACGGTGTCGGGGCGTCGGGGTCGAAGCAGGTCACAACGAAGCTCTTGGTGCCCTCCGGTGCACCCTCCCAGGCCAGGTGCGGAGACGTGTTTCCCTTGGCGGCCACCTGCGCGTCCGGCAGCGGCTTCCCCTCCTGCACCTCGTCGCTACGCAAGGTGAACGACGGCAGTGCGGGCAGCAGCTCGTACGGGTCCGGAGCGACCGGTCGATCCAGGCTCATGCTTCCTCCATCGTCGATGTGGTCCGTGCGGGCGAACCTACCGGTTCCTCGTCCTCGGGCACAGGAGCAGGTCGCAGCGTCGACCGCGCGGCCGGTCCACACCCTGGGACCGGCCGAGCAGGCGGACGGCGTGGCCTATCTTTGTGTCGGCTTCGTGGCGCGCGCATGGCGGAAAGGCACCGATGGATCTGCTGAACCAGACGACCGAGGCGATCGCACCGGCCGATGCCGAGGCGATGTCAGCCGCGCGACAGCGCCAGGAGCGTCTGACCAAGCCCCGTGGCTCCCTCGGAGTGCTCGAGGACGTCTCCGTGGCGTTGTCCGGGATCGCCGGAGCATGCCCGCCGCCGATGCCGGAGCCGGCCGCGGTGGCCGTGTTCGCCGCGGACCACGGTGTGCATGCGCAGGGTGTCACGCCCTGGCCGCAGGAGGTCACCAGCCAGATGGTCACCAACTTCCTGGGCGGGGGAGCCGCCGTCAACGCCCTGGCCCGACAGTCCGGCGTCGACGTGCTCGTGGTCGACGTGGGCGTGGCCGCCGAGCTGCCATCTGCTGCCGGACTGCTGTCGCGGAGGGTGCGCGCGGGCACCCGCGACCTGGCGCGGGAGGACGCTATGACGCGCGGCGAGGCCCGCATGGCCGTCGAGGTCGGGATCCAGGTCGCCCTGGACCTGGTCTCGTCGGGGCATCGTTGCCTGCTGGCCGGTGACATGGGCATCGCCAACACGACGGCCTCGGCCGCCCTGATCGCGGCCTTCACCGGCAGCGCTCCGGCCGAGGTGACCGGTCGCGGCACGGGCGTGGACGCAACCACCTGGCAGCGAAAGGTCGACGTGGTGTCCGGCGCGCTACGGCGGCAGCCCCCCGACGACACCGACCCGCTCGGGACACTCGCCTCCGTCGGCGGCCTGGAGCATGCCGCCATCGCCGGCCTGGTCCTCGGCGCCTCGGCTGCCCGGGTGCCGGTCGTCCTCGACGGTGTGGTGTCCGGTGCGGCGGCTCTTGCGGCCGTGCGCCTGGCGCCGTCGTCGGTGGACTACTGCGTGGCCGGACACCGGAGCTCGGAGCCGGGTCACGGCGTGCTGCTGGGCCACCTGGGAATGCGCCCTCTGGTGGATCTCGACCTGCGACTGGGTGAGGGCTCGGGTGCGGTGCTCGCCCTGCCACTCGTGCAGTCCGCCGCCCGGCTGCTGCGCGAGATGGCGACCTTCGACTCAGCCGGCGTCACGGACAAAGACCAGTCCAGATGAGCCACCACCATCCTCCGTACCCGGCGGGGCTGTTCCTGGACGGCCGACGGGTCGTCGTGGTGGGCGGTGGGCACGTGGCCCAACGTCGGGTCCCCGGCCTGCTGGTGTCGGGTGCCGATGTGCTCCTGGTGTCGCCGGTCATCGGGCCTGCGCTGGAAGGCATGGTGCGCAACGGTGAGATCCGGTGGCGGCGCGGGGGCTTCGAGACCACCGACCTCGAGGACGCCTGGTACGTCATCGCCGCGACCGATGAGACCGCTGTCAACGAACAGGTGAGCCGGGAGGCCGAACGCCGCCGCATCTTCTGCGTGCGCAGCGACGACGCGGAGCAGGCGACGGCGTGGACACCGGCAGTCGGCCGGTACGGCGACGACACGATCGCCGTGCTCGGCAAGCGGACACCACGCCGCTCGGCAGCCCTCCGCGACGCCGTCGTCGATGCGCTGAACCACGGCACCATCACCGCCGGCCGCCGCAGCGAGACCGCGCCCGGCGTTACCCTCGTCGGGGGTGGTCCGGGGGACGCCGAGCTGCTGACCTCAGCCGCTCGCCGGGCACTCCACGAGGCCGACGTCGTCGTCGCCGACCGGCTGGCCCCACGCGCCGTCCTCGACGAGCTGCCGGCTCACGTCGAGGTGATCGATGCCGCGAAGCTTCCTCGCGGCAGGGCCGCCGCGCAGGAGGAGATCAACCGGGTGATCGTGCAGCGCGCGCTGGCCGGGAAGCGCGTGGTGCGCTTCAAGGGCGGCGACCCGTTCGTGTTCGGGCGTGGGTTCGAGGAGGCGATGGTCTGTGCGGAGGCCGGCGTCGACTGGCGGATAGTTCCCGGCCTGACGAGCGCGACCTCGGTGCCGGCGCTGGCCGGTGTGCCCGTCACGCACCGCGGCGTGGCGCACGAGTTCACGGTCGTGTCCGGGCACATCCCGCCCGGTCATCCGGACTCCCTCGTCAACTGGCAGGCGCTCGCTGGTCTGCGCGGAACCCTCGTGCTGATGATGGCGATCGACAACCTGGCACCGATCACACAGGTGCTGCTCGAGCACGGTCGTGACCCCGAGACGCCGGTCGCGGTGGTGCAGGAGGGCACGATGCCAGGGGAGCGAACCCTGTTCTCCACCCTGCGGACGCTGGCGGTGGACGTGACACGGGAAGCCATCCGGCCACCTGCGGTGGTGGTCGTCGGTGACGTGGTGAGCGTTGCCCGTGGCGTCTGAGAGAGGTTGACGTGGCACGGCTGATCGAGATCGACGACCCCGGCGATCCGTTGCTGGCCGACTACGTCGACCTGCGCGACGTGAACCTGCGCAAGAGTCTCGAGGCTGAGCACGGACTGTTCATCGCCGAGGGTGAGAAGGTGGTGCGCCGTGCCGTCGAGTCGGGGCACGCGGTGCGGTCGTTCGTGATGGCGCCGCGGTGGCTGGCGGGGCTCTCCGACGTACTCGAGGGCGCCGCAGATGCTCCCTGCTACGTCGTCAGCGAACCGGTCGCGGAGGCGGTCACCGGGTTCCACGTGCACCGCGGCGCACTCGCGTCGCTGCAGCGCCGCCCGCTGCCGACGGTCGACTCGGTGCTCGCCGACGCGCGCAGCGTTGTCGTGCTGGAGGACATCGTCGACCACGCCAACGTGGGTGCCGTATTCAGGACCGTCGCCGCGCTCGGGGTGGACGCCGTACTCCTGTCGCCGCGCTGCGCCGACCCGCTGTACCGCCGTGCGGTCAAGGTCGCGATGGGTGCGGTGTTCGGTGTCCCCTACGCGCGCATGGACGACTGGTACGACGGCCTGCGGCGCATCCGAGCCCAGGGCTTCTCCGTCGTTGCGCTGACGCCGTCCGCGGATGCTGAGCCGTTGGATGACGTCCTGGCCGCGGATCGCCTCGCTCTCGTGCTGGGTTCCGAGGGCCACGGGCTCTCGCATCGGTGGCTCACCAGCGCAGACACGCGAGCGTGCATCCCGATGGCGGAGGGAGTGGACTCGCTCAACGTCGCCGCCGCGGCAGCCATCGCCTGCTATGTCCTCAGCCGCAGATGAGCCGGTGAGCGTCTCGCGCGGCACCTACTCGGGACCAGCGGTTCCCTGTGGCTGCTCGGCCTGCTCTACGGGCCAGTCCGGAGGGAACCCCTCGGCCATCCGCTCCGCGTCCGCGAGGAGCCGCTTCCTCGCCCGTTTGCCCAGCCGGTCGGCGAAGACCGTGCCGTAGAGGTGGTCGGTCTCATGCTGCAGGCAGCGCGCGAGCAGCCCGTCACCGGAGTACTCGACGGGATGGCCGTGTACGTCGAGGCCGCGCACGACCGCGAAGTCAGGCCGCGGGCAGGAGGTGAAGACTCCCGGCAGGGAGAGACAGCCCTCGTCACCGTCGTCGAGACGACGGTCGCGACCCTCGGGCAGCTCCAGCACCGGGTTGCACACCACGCCCTGGTAGCGCTCACCGTGGTCGTCGGGACAGTCGAAGACGAAGACCTTGAGGTCCACACCGACCTGGTTCGCGGCCAGACCGACGCCGTCGGCGGCACGCATGGTGGCGGCCATGTCGGCCACCAGGAGCAGCAGGTCGTCGTCGAACGCGTCCACGTTTCGCAGAACGCGGTGCATGACCGATTCCCCCCACCGGGTGATCGGCCGCGGCGAGCCGTTCTCGGGAAGGCTGTCCATCAGGGGGCTCCTCGAGCTCTCAGGTTGCCGACAGGCCCGCGATCGCGCCCTCGCGGAAGGCGTCGATGAACAACGCGTGGTCTCTGCGGGCGGTGGCAGCGTAGGTGACCCCGAACTCGATGATCTCCTCGACGAACTCCTCGACGCGCCCCTCGATCACGGTGGCGATCGCCTGCTCGGTCTGGAACTCGACAAGGGTCTGCTCGCTGTCCTCGTCCGACGCGCAGTGGATCTTGGCCGTCGCCCTGCCGAGGTCGTCCAGGACGGGCGCGATGTCGTCCGGCTCGGTGATGTTGTCCCACGCCAGGTCGTTCTCGTACGGGGACAGCTCGTCGACCACGAACCCCTGGCCGTCGATGGTGGTGAAGCCCAGGAACGGGTCGGCATGAACCTGGAGTGCGCGCTGGCTGATGGCGGTGCGCTGCCCGTCGTGCCGGAAGTAGTCGCGGACGTGCTGGTCGGTGACCACGCGGCTGGGCGCGGCGAGGTTGCCGAGCTTCATGGACAGGACGACGTCGTTCTCGAGAGCCTGGTTGTATCCCTCGATCAACACGTTGTACGCCGGCAGCCCGGCACTGCCGATCCCGAAGCCCGACCTGCCCACCACGTCCTTGACGTCGTAGAAGACGTCGCGGGTCTGCCGCTTGTGCTCGGGCAGTGAGTCGAGGTACGCGCGATAGGCCGCGAGCACCTTCGACCGCTCGGCCGCGTCGAGCCTGCGGGTGTTCCGGGTGTCCTCGAACCGGCGCTCGCGATCGTGGACCTCAGTCACCCTGTCCAGCAGGTCGACCCGGGTGGACAGCTTGGCGTGCTGGAGCACCTCTTGGATGGCGCCGGCGGTGTTGTCGAGCCGGAGCGCGAAGTCCTCGTCGTCGTCGAGGTCGACGTAGTGGCGCACCTGTTCGACGTACGCGTGCAGGTAGCGGCGGGCCAGCCGGCGGACGCTCTGGTCGGGAAGGGCCTTCTGCCAGCCCATCAGCGCGAGGCTGGCGACGAACCGCCGTAGGTCCCACGAGAAGTGCCCGACGTAGGCCTCGTCGAAGTCGTTGACATCGAAGACCAGGGTGCCCTCGCTGTTCATGTAGGTGCCGAAGTTCTCCGCGTGCAGGTCACCGTGGATCCACACCCGTGAGGACCTCTCGTCGGCCCACGGGTCGTCGAGATCGGCCATGTCGGCGTAGAAGAGGCAGGCGCTGCCGCGGTAGAAGGCGAACGGGTCCGCGGCCATCTTCCGGAACTTCGTCCGGAAGCCGTCCGGGTCCGCCTCCATCAGCACCTCGAAGGCGTTGGCGAGTACGTCGACGATCTGGGACGTCCGTCGTTCTTCGGACATGGCCTGTTGACACTCCTCGTGCGTGCATACGGGTCGGGTCACACCCTACGGTCTGTCGAGTGCGTACGATCGTGGCACTGTCGGCTAGCTGCTGTTGGGGACCCCTGTGATCGAGTTCCGCAACGTGACGAAACGGTTCGACGAGGCGACGCTCGCCGTCGACGACCTGAGCCTGCTCGCGCCGAGCCACCAGATCACGGTGCTCGTCGGCCCCTCGGGCTGCGGCAAGACGACCTCCCTGCGGATGATCAACCGGATGATCGACCCCAGCGACGGTCAGATCCTGGTCGACGACGAGGACATCCACGGCCTGGACGCGGTGAGGCTGCGCCGGGGGATCGGCTACGTCATCCAGCATGCAGGACTGTTCCCGCACAAGACGGTGGCCGACAACATCGCGACGGTGCCGCGGCTGCTCGGCTGGTCGCGCCAGGACGCGCGACAGCGGTCGATGGAGCTGATCGAGCAGGTGGGGCTCGAGCCGCAGTACGCGGACCGTTACCCCTCGCAGCTGTCCGGGGGCCAGCAGCAGCGCGTGGGTGTCGCCCGGGCACTGGCCGCCGACCCGCCGATCATGTTGATGGACGAGCCGTTCAGCGCCGTCGACCCGGTGGTGCGCGGGCAGCTGCAGGACGAGTTCCTGCGACTGCAGCAGGACCTCGGCAAGACCATCGTGTTCGTCACCCACGACATCGACGAGGCGATCAAGCTCGGCGACAACATCGTGGTGCTGCGTGTCGGCGGCCAGCTCGCCCAGATGGACACCCCGGCCGACCTGCTGGCCCACCCGGTGGACGACTTCGTCTCCGGGTTCATCGGCCGCGACCGCGGCTACCGGGCGCTGTCGTTCGTGTCGGCCGACAACCTGCGGATCCGACCGCTGCCCGACGGTGCAGGCGCGGACACGAGCTATCCGTACCGGAGAGGGGGTCCGCTGAAGGCCGCCCTGGACGCGACCCTGACCGCTCCCGACGGACAGGCGGTCGTGGTGGACGAGGCAGGCGAGCCGGTGGGCCTGATCGACCACGAGGACGTCCTGGCCGCGGTGCGGCGTGCCGAGGCCCACCAGGCCAGCGAGTCGACGTGAACGCACTGCTGACCTACGTCGTCCAGAGCTGGGAGGAGATCCTGGAGTATCTCCTCGACCATGTGATCATGTCGGTCGCGCCGGTCGCGCTGGCGCTGCTCTTCGCGCTTCCGCTCGGTTGGTGGGCGGCACGTCGGCCGGTGCTCACCTCTGCGCTGCTGTCCCTGGGCGGCGTGGCCTACTCCATCCCGTCGATCGCGCTCTTCGTCGTACTCCCGTTGGTCTTCGGGTACCAGATCCTCAGCCTGATGAACGTCATCGTCGCCCTGACGATCTACTCCACGGCGCTGCTCGTGCGCAACGTCATCGACGGGCTCGAGTCGGTGCCCGACGACGTACGCCTGTCGGCGACGGCGCTGGGGTACGCCCGCCCGAGCCGGCTGGTGTCGATCGAGCTCCCCGTGGCGGTGCCGGTCATCTTCGCCGGTCTGCGGGTCGTGACGGTGGCCAACGTCAGCATGGTGAGCGTGGGCGCACTGGTCGGCATCGGTGGGCTCGGGCAGCTGTTCATGATCGGCCTCCGCAGCGACTACATGCCGCCGATCATCATCGGGCTGGCGCTGTCGGTGCTGCTCGCGCTGCTTCTGGACGCGCTGCTGGTGCTGGTCCAGCGCCGGCTCACACCGTGGGTCCGGGTGAGGGAGGCGAGATGAGCGAGGACAGCATCGTGGTGGGCTTCCTCGAGTACGTCGGCGACCCCGCGACCTGGACCGGTGGCGGCGGCCTGCTGTCGCGGATCCTCGAGCACACCTTCTACACCGCCCTGGCCCTGCTCCTGGCCGCCCTGGTCGCGCTGCCCGTCGGCCTGCTGATCGGACACACCAACCGCGGGTCGTTCCTGGCACTGAACATCGCCAATGCGGCCCGCGCGCTGCCCACCCTCGGGTTCCTCCTGCTGGTGGTGCTGGCGACGTCGATCGGCCTGGGACCGGTGCTGCTGGCACTGGTGGTGCTCGGCATCCCGCCGATCCTGGCTTCGACGTACGCCGGGATCCGCAACGTCGACCCCTCCGCGGTCGACGCGGCCCGGGGGATGGGCATGACCGAGCGCGAGGTGCTCTGGCGCGTCGAGGTGCCGATCGCCCTGCCGCTGGTCATCTCCGGCCTGCGTGCCGCGACGCTGCAGATCGTGAGTACGGCGACGATCGCGGCGATCGTGGCACTGGGCGGGCTCGGCAGGCCGCTGCTGGACAGCATCGCCCGAAGCGAGTACCCGCAGGCGATGGCGGCCGCCCTGCTTGTGGCTGCCCTGGCCATCGTGCTGGACCTGTTCTTCGTCGCGCTCACGCGTGTGGTCGCCTCCCCAGGCGTGACCGGGCGTAAAGTCTCACGTTCAACGGGCTGACCGGGCCCCACCACCGAGGAGGAAAGCGTGCCATCAACGGACACTTGGTCGCGCTCACGGCTCGTGCGTGCCGGCGCCGCACTGGTCGCCGCCACCAGCCTGGCCGGCTGCGGGCTGGCGGGATCATCGGCATCGCACCTGGACACCGTCGTGGTCGGCTCGGCCAACTTCACCGAGAGCGCGCTGCTCGGGGAGATCTACGCCCAGGCGATCGAGGCCGAGGACATCGAGGTCGAACGGCAATTCAACATCGGCGCCCGCGAGGCCTACATGAAGTCGATCGAGGGCGACAACCCGTCCATCAACGTGCTGCCCGAGTACCTCGGCTACCTGCTCGAGTACTACGAGGAGGACATCCCCGACGTCGGCGTGCAGGCGGTGACCACACAACTGAAGGAGACCCTGCCCGCGCAGCTGGAGCTGCTGAAGATCTCCGACGCGACCGACGAGGACGCGATCGTGGTCACCCAGCAGACGGCGCAGAAGTACGACCTCCAGTCGATCGCCGACCTCGCTCCCGTTGCCGACCAGCTCGTCGTCGGGGGAAGCCCCGAGTTCAAGACCAGGGAGGCCGGTGTGGCCGGCATGAAGGAGGTGTACGGCGTGGAGTTCAAGAGCTTCAAGACCCTCGACACCGCCGGGCCGCTCTCGCTGAAGGCACTCACCAGCAACGAGATCCAGGTCAGCGACTTCTTCACTACGCAGAGCGTGATCGAGGACAACAACCTGGTCGTCCTCGACGACCCGAAGGGCATCATCCTGCCGGGCAACGTCGTACCCGTGATGCGCACGGACACCCCCGAGAAGCAGACCGTGACGGATGCGCTGAACGCCATCTCCGGTGCGCTGACCACGGAGAAGCTGACCCAGATGGTCAAGCGGGTGGATGTGGACAAGGAGCCGATCGAGACCGTCGCCGAGGACTTCCTGGCCCAGGAGGGCCTCGCCTGACTCGCTGCCGGCGCCCCCTACGCACCCCCGTTCGTCGCGGGGGTCCCCCGAACCGAACCTAGC
>JBOHDD010000531.1:0-3083 GCA_050699155.1 Nocardioidaceae bacterium | reverse complement strand
CTTCTACCGCCTGCTGCAGCAGGCCGTCGACACCGACCCCCACCCACTCACCGAACTCATCGGCCAATCCGAGCGGTAACTGCACTCAAGCAGAGATGCAGAACATGTGTTCTATCGTGGTGTCGTCGCTGGATCGGCTGGCCGAGGCGGTCGCCGGTGTGTGCGGACGATCTGGGGTTGTTGACCCCGGCGGAGCTGGAGGCGCGTCTGGTGGGGTTGCGGCGGGTGGGTGATCAGGTGGAGGCGGCCTTCGGTGAGACCGCGAGGGTGTTCGAGGACGCCGAGGCGCATAAGGAGGTCGGTGCGCGCACCGCGGCGTCGTGGTTGCGGCATCGTCTGCGGATGAGTCCGGGTGAGGCGCGGCGTCGGGTGCTGTTGGGGCGCCGGTTGAAGGACCTGTCGCTGGTGCGGGAGGCGTTCGCCGCCGGTCAGATCGGGTTGGCGCAGGTGGAGGTTCTTGCCGCAGCGGTGGATGAGCTGGGGTTGGAGGCGGTGTCGGCGGCCGAGGAGTCGTTGGTGGGGCTGGCCCGGTTGAACGACCCGGGGGAGCTGCGGCAGGCCGTCCGTCGGCTCAGGCATGCGGTGGATCCCGACAGTGTGGACAGGAAGGGGCAGAAGAGCATGGAGCGCCGCTTCTTCGGCCTGACGCCGGTGGGGGAGGAGTACGTCGCGAAGGGGGTGCTGGATGCCGAGACCGGGGCGATGCTGTCGCAGGTGCTGACCACGCTGGCCAGACCCGGGCCTGGTGATGACCGTGCGGTGAGGCAGCGGCGGGTGGATGCGTTGGGTGAGCTGTGTCGGTCGGTGCTCGATGCGGGGCTGCCGCGCGACAACGGCATCCGTCCGCATCTGGTGGTGACCCTGTCCTGGGAGACGCTGGTCGGCCGACTGGGCGCCGGGCCGGCCCGGTTGGACGGCTTCGGGTCGGTGTCGACGTCGCTGGTGCGCCGGTTGGCCTGCGATGCCCAGGTCTCTCGGGTGGTGATCGCTCCGGATGGGTCCCCGCTGGAGCTCGGTCGTACCGCTCGCACCGCCTCGGCGGCACAGCGGCGCGGGGCTCGGGTGCGCGACCAGGGCCGATGCCGGTTGCCCGGATGCCGCAGCCGGATCGTGCAGCTGTATCACCTGACCCACTGGGCCGACGGCGGGGCGACCGACCTGGACCAGATGATCTCGCTGTGCCCGCGGCATCACCGCAACGTGCATTCGGGGCGACTCCGCATCACGGCCGACGGAGGCCGGTTCCGGATCCACACCCGCGACGGCCGCGAGCTGATCGACCACCGACCGACCTCCGACAGGCTGGTGACCGACCTTGCGCAGAAGCTCCTCGACCTCTGACAAAGACTTCGACGCGTGGCGTCGGGCGTTGGCTCGCCACATGACGCAGCGCGTGCCCTACCGTGGCCCCGTGACTCGACGAGACAGGAAAGGCAAGGACCGCGCGCGTCGGCGTACCCGTCCCAGCGACGACTCCGCGCCGGTCCCGGAGGGGTACGTCGCAGAACCGGAGGAACCGCAGGATCAGGAGCTGATGCGGCACATCGCTGCAGCCCTCGACGGTCGCCACCCTCTCGAGCTGCTCGATCTCGTCAGTGCCCTTGTCAGCGCACTAGACCCACGCCGGCACGACCCGTTCCAGCCGCCGGAACACGAGCACGCGACCTTAGCGGAGACGGTCGAGTCGTTCATGGACATCAGGCTGCAGCAGACCAGCGCGGCGCTGGCCGTCGTGGCCGCAACGACGACCGACGAGCTCCTCGCCGCACGCATCCGACGCGAGCTCGTAGCCCGGCAGCACGCGTTGCCGTCGTGGCTACGCAACCTCGACTTCGAGGTGATCCGAGTGGAGGAGTTGACAGACACACTCGGTGATGGAGACGACATCTTCCTCGGAGTGCGGCTGCCGTCGTCGGGTCATGAGTTCACCATCCTGGTCTACATCGACCACAACGTGGGCACGCTCGTCAAGGACGCCTTCACCCTCGACCAGCCGATCGACGTCGTCCTCGAGAAGATCAAGACCGACCTGACCAACCAGGACCAGCGCATCGACCCCCTCGACGCCGCCGCTGCCCGGGTGCGCATCGACGATGCCATCGCGCAGGGGGCGACGACCTTCCCGCCGTTCGAGAGCGACACCTGGCCGGCGTGTCGTCCGTTGGTGGAATGGGTCGTGCGCACACTTCCCGGCGGAGGCACGGGCTATCAGCGTCCGGAGTGGAGCGACGACGACGTCGGCGACCTTGTCGAGGACTTCTTCGACTCCGAGTTCGGGCGCCCACATGACTCCGCCGGCGAGCGAGAGCTTCTCGGGTCGATCATCTGGTTCGGCACCGACTACGGGCCTGGCGACCCGCTGCGCTGGAGTCCTGTCGCGGTCGAGATCCTGCTGGCCGACTGGATACCCCGCAAGCTGATGGAAGAGATGCACTACCTGTCGAAGGCCCCCGACCTGTTGCGCGCCTTCATTCGGTACTCGCACGCACGTCGCGGAATCCGTCCCGGGCTCACCACCGAGACGCTCGAGGCGGTCGACAGATGGGAGCCTGGTTACCAGGCAACGATCCGTAACCCGCGCAGCCAGGGTCCGTCGGCGTTGTTAGACCGCATCGGTGCCGCAGATCCGGAGGCGCACCGCGCGATGGGCCTGTACGCCGACCAGGACGGGTTCGACCTGCCCGCGATCATGCTGCACGCCCTCGCCCAAACCGTTGGTGGGCAGGAGGCGCTCGACGGACTCGACACGCGGCAGCTGGACGATGAGGCCTTCGACCCGGACGCCATCCCGGACGACATCGTGGGTCGTGTCCTCGAGGTCGTGCCGCTGTGCGACGAGTTCGGCGACTCCCTGGGAGACGTCGAATACCGCACCGCCTGTCGCCGCTTCCTCGCAGACGTCGCCGCGGGCGATCCGCAGATCTTCCGCCGCAAGGGGGCCGTCAACAGAGCCGCCGCGGCTGTCTGCTGGGTCGTCGGGAAGACGAACGGGCTCTTCGGCTACGACGGAACGATGGAGGTCCAGGAGATGCTCGCGCATTTCGGAGTCAAGGGCAGCGTCTCCGATCGCGCCCGGGTGATGC
>JBOHDD010000530.1:0-1957 GCA_050699155.1 Nocardioidaceae bacterium | reverse complement strand
CCTCCCGGTCAGACGTCGTGAGTACGCCGAACACCTGCGAGATCCCGGCGGACACGGCGGCACGCACGCCCGACGTCGAGTCCTCGAACGCCGCCGCCCTCGCCGGGTCGACGCGGAGACGCGAGCAGGCCTCCAGGTATCCCTCGGGGTCCGGCTTGCCCGCGGTGACGTCCTCCGCAGTGACGACGGTGCTGACCAGGTCGGCGACACCCAGGAGGTCGAGCGCCTCGTCGACCCAGGACCGCGGGGCCGACGTCACGACGGCGACCGGAACTCCTGCGTCGTGCACCCGTCGCACCAGCCGGGCGGCACCGGGCACCGTGGCGGGTTCGGCCGCGACCTCGGCCAGATGGGTGAGCACCTCGGCGAGCAGGTCGTCCGGGTCTTCGTCGCGCCAGGGACCGTCGGTGCCTCGGAGCACGTCCGTGCCACGGCGGCCGACGAACTGGGAGACGTAGGTCTCCTCGGAGACGTTCCAGCCGCGGGAGGCGAAGAACGACCTCCACGCCTCCCGGTGCACCGGCTCGCTGTCCACCAGTGTGCCGTCGAGGTCGAAAAGAGCCGCGTCGACCGCACCGAGGTCGGGCAGCCCCAGCGGGCTCAAGTCGACCACGTGAACAAGGGTGCGCCTGCCTCGATCTCACCGACCGCGGCCAGGTCGCTGAGCGCCTCGCGCTTGGTGTCCAGCGCGACGACCGGAGAGATCGGCGAGCGCCCGCCGGCCTCCACCGCCGCGGGGTCCCACCCCACCATGCGCTGACCCGCCTCGACCCGCATTCCCTCGTCGACGAACAGCGTGAAGCCCTCGCCCTTGAGCTGGACGGTGTCGATGCCCAGATGCACGAGCACACCGGCCCCTTCGTCGGTCAGCACCACGAAGGCGTGCGGGTGCAGCTTGACCAGGCGTCCCGCCACCGGGGACACCGCCTCGACCGGTGAGCGGGGAGGGTCGACCGCGATGCCCGGGCCGACGATGTCGCCGGCGAACACCGGGTCGGGCACCTCCTGCATCGGCACCACCCTGCCCGGGATCGGGGACAGCACGGTCACGGTCACAACAGGTCCTCGATGTCGCTGGCGATCGTGTCGGCCTCGGGACCCAGCACCACCTGCACCACGGTGCCCGAACGCATCACGCCGTGCGCCCCGGCCGCCTTCAGCGCGGCCTCGTCGACCAGCGACATGTTCTCGACCTCGGTGCGCAGCCGGGTGATGCACGGCTCGATGTCGACGATGTTGGCGGCGCCGCCGAGACCAGCGATCAGCTTCTCTGCCTGCGTGCTCACTGCACACCTCCACGGACGTGCCGTTGGTCGGTCTGGGTCACCTTGGACAGGCCTCGGGGGGCGTCCGGGTCGAGGCCGAGCCGACGGGCGAGCGCCTCGACCGCGACCTGTGCCGGCACCACCAGACCCAACGGTGCCACCGGCTCCGACAGACGCGGCCCTGGCGCCGCGGTGTCGCAGCGCGTGCGGAACCGCTCGTCACCCCCGAAGCCTACGACGGTCGCTCCGCGCTCGTGCAGGTCGGTGGCCAGGGCGGCCATGCCGTCGACCAGCGGTCCGTCCGCGGCGCAGACGAGTACGGCGTTGACGCCCGAGCCCACCACAGCGATCGGCCCGTGCCTCAGGTCGGCGTACGACAGACCGCGCACCGGCTGCAGGCACGTCTCCTCCAGCTTGAGCGCCACCTCGAGCGCCGTACCCAACACGAGCCCACGACCAGCGACCAGCGTGTCCTCGGACTCGGCCAGCCGGTCGACCACCGCAGCGACATCGGCTCGGCGGGCGACCATCCGGTCGATCTCCTCCGGCGCCCTGTGCAGCTCGGTGTCGAGGGCCGTCGGATCCGGCGCCAGCGCCGTGGCCAGCACTGCGATGGCGGCGAGCTGGCTGGTGTAGGACTTCGTCGCGGGTACGGCGTACTCGCGGCCGGCCCGCGTGACCAGTGCCAGGTC
>JBOHDD010000529.1:0-6914 GCA_050699155.1 Nocardioidaceae bacterium | reverse complement strand
TGGCGTGCCAGCGCCCGGCTCCCAGGTCGTAGGTGGTCGGCTCGAACTTCACCGGCTCCGCGGTGGTGGCCGCCTCGAGCACCTTCAGCGCCTCGGCGACGACCTCGGGACCGATGCCGTCACCGGGCACGACAGCAAGGCGGTGGGTGGTCGACATGGCTCAACTCTAACCAGCAGTCTCGAATGTTGGCATCGCCGTCTTGTGTGGCGAGACGACCTGGGCAGCTCGGAGGTGAGCTGAGACGAGGCCGCTCATCCCCCCGTGGAAGAGCGGTCCCGCCTCAGCTCGGTGACCCGACGATCAGTTGTCGTCAGGACGCTCGCCCCCGTTGTCGCGCAGGTCCATCGCCGCCTGGACGGCCTGCTGGGCCTCCTCGTTCGCGGCGTTCCGGCTGGGGCCCCACTCGGGATACATGTCGTACATGTTGTACATGGCAGTCACTCCTGGTGCGATCGTGGATGGGTGCGTTGTCGTTCGTGCTTCGGAACTCCGCCGGAGGCGAGATTCGCCTGACGCACCGTGGGTCGCACGGGAGGCTGTGAATCGCGGAAGGAGATCGCGGATCGTTCGGATCTGCTTGCCGGGCTGCCAGCGGGTCGGCCAACGCCCAAACACCGCGGCGAGGTGTTGGCCTTAGAAGGCCCCGCCGCGGCAGGCAAGGATTACGACGAAGTTCCGCATAACGCCCACGACCCTAGCGACCGGCGCGCACGGCTGTCAGTCGATTTCCCGGAACCTCTCGCGATGTGAGACGACCGTCTCGTGAGCGCTGTGACAGACTCGGCCCGTGAGTGCTCCCCTCGAGCTTCCCGCCGTCGTGCAGCGGGCCCTGGATCTCTCGCGCCGACAGGGTTTCGTCAGCTCGACCCGCAACGAGACCGGGCGTCTGCTGGCGGCGCTCGCGGCGACCCGGTCGGGCACGGTCGCCGAGTGCGGCACCGGGTGCGGCGTCGGGTCGGCGTGGTTGCGCAGCGGCGTACGCGGCGGGGTCCGGATCGTCACCGCCGAGCTCGACCACCGGCTCGCGGAGGCCGTGCGCACCATGTTCGAGGACGACAACCACGTGGAGGTACTGCAGGCGGACTGGACGACCCTGCGCGAGTATGCGCCCTTCTCGCTGCTGTTCCTCGACGTCCGTGAGGCCAAGCAGAACGGCCCCGAGCTCATCACCGAGCTGGTCGAGCCCGGCGGCATCTGCGTCCTCGACGACTTCACCCCCTGTCAGAGCTGGCCGCCGGTATACCAGGGCCGGGTCGACACCACCCGCCAGCAGTGGCTGACCGACAACCGGTTCACCACGGCCGAGGTGATGGTCGCGCCGGACGCCGCCGTCCTCATCGCCACCCGCCGCTGACCGCCCCACCCTTTCGTTACGGCGGATCGCCAGCGGGTCAGTCGGTCAGGTCGACCCCGCGTACGGCCTCCGCGGAGATCGCCTCGGCCACCTCGTCGAGCACCGCCGACGGAATCGCGGTGTCGACGGTCATCGCCACCAGTGCGTGACCGCCCTTGTGGTCACGGCTGACCTGCATGCCGGCGATGTTCACGCCGGCGTCGCCCAGGATCCCGCCGACGGTGCCGACCATGCCCGGTCGGTCGGCGTAACGGAAGAGCGCGAGGTGGGCCGTGGGCTCGATGTCGATGTCGTACCCGTCGATCTCCACCAGCCGCTCACGATGCTGGATCCCGATCAGGGTGCCGGAGACCGACACCTGGCTACCGTCGGCGAGGGTGCCACGCAGCGTCACCAGGTTGCGGTGGTCGGGGCTCTCCGGCTCGGTGACCAGCCGCACCGCCATGCCGCGCTCGGCGGCCAGCAGCGGCGCGTTGACGTACGACACCTGGTCCTCGACGACGTCGCCGAAGACACCCTTCAGAGCAGCCAGCTCGAGCACCTTTACGTCGTACTGGGTGATCTCTCCGCGCACCTCGACGTCCAGCTGCTGTGCGACGCCACCGGCCAGCCCGGTGAAGATCCGGCCGAGCTTCTCGGTCAGCGGGATGCCCGGTCGGACGTCCTCGGCGATCACTCCACCCTGCACGTTCACGGCGTCCGGCACCAGCTCACCGGCCAGGGCCAGGCGCACGGACTTCGCCACCGCGATGCCGGCGTTCTCCTGCGCCTCGTCGGTCGAGGCACCCAGGTGCGGGGTGGCGACGACGGACTCGAGCTCGAACAGTGGCGAGTCCGTGCACGGCTCGGACGCGTAGACGTCGATCCCGGCCCCGGCCACGCGCCCCTCCTTGATCGCGCTGTAGAGGGCGTTCTCGTCCACGATGCCGCCGCGGGCGGCGTTGACCACGATCAGGTTCGGCTTCACCTTGTGCAGCTCGTCGTCGCCGATCAGGCCGAGCGTCTCCGGTGTCTTGGGCAGGTGCACCGAGATGAAGTCGGACTCGGCCAGCAACGCGTCCAGCGTCACCAGGCGGACGCCCATCTGCGCGGCCCGGCCGGGCTGGACGTACGGGTCGTAGGCGACGACCTTCATCCCGAAGGCACTGAGCCGTTGGGCCACGAGTACGCCGATGCGCCCGAGGCCGACGATCCCGACGGTTTTCTCGTACAGCTCGGCACCGGTGTACCTGCTGCGCTTCCACTCACCCCTCTTGAGGGCGTCGTTGGCCGGCGCGATGTGGCGGGCCGCAGCGAGCAGCAGCCCCACGGCGAGCTCGGCGGCACTGACGATGTTGGACGTGGGCGCGTTGACCACCATCACACCGGCCTGGGTGGCCGCCTTGACGTCAACGTTGTCCAGCCCGACACCCGCGCGGGCGATCACCTTGAGCCGCCTGCCCGCGGCCAGCGCCTCGGCGTCCACCTTGGTCGCGCTGCGTACCAGGATGGCGTCGACGTCGGCGATGGCCGAGAGCAGCTCGGCGCGGTCGGAGCCGTTGCAGCTGCGGACCTCGAACTCCGGGCCCAGGGCGTCGATGGTGGCGGGGCTGAGCTCTTCGGCGATGAGTACGACGGGCTTGCTCACGAGAAGTCCTTCACAGATGTAGTCGTGGTCAGGGGTTCTCCTTGGGCAGAAGAACCGTGCACGACGCTGTGCCCGCGACCCCACTGTAGCCGATGCACCACGTCCGCCGGTCCGTGCGGTGTGACACACAGACCGGCGGACGCGATGCCGGCGGCTCGGTCAGCGCGCGGACGTGCCCTCGGTGTAGTCGCTGTCGTGGCTCTTGACCCAGCTCATCAGCTTGCGCAGCTCACGGCCGGTGGACTCGATCGGATGCGCCTCGCTCTGCTCGCGGAACCGCTTGAACTCAGGGGCTCCCGCATCCTGGTCCTTGATGAAACGCTCGGCGAAGGCCCCCGACCTGACGTCGTCGAGCACCTCGCCCATCCGCGCCTTCACCGACGCGTCGATGATCCGCGGCCCCGACACGTAGTCGCCGTACTCGGCGGTGTCGGACACGGACCAGCGCTGCTTGGCGATGCCGCCCTCGTACATCAGGTCGACGATCAGCTTCAGCTCGTGCAGGCACTCGAAGTAGGCGACCTCCGGCTGGTACCCGGCCTCGACCAGGGTCTCGAAGCCGGCCTGCACCAGCGCGGACGTGCCGCCGCAGAGCACCGCCTGCTCACCGAACAGGTCGGTCTCGGTCTCCTCGGTGAACGTCGTCCTGATGCCACCGGCGCGCAGACCGCCGATGCCCTTCGCGTACGACAGTGCGAGGTCCCACGCCTTGCCGGACGCGTCGTTCTCGACGGCGACGAGCACGGGCACACCGCGGCCCTCGCTGAACTCACGACGTACGAGGTGGCCGGGACCCTTCGGAGCGACCATGCAGACGTCGACGCCCTCAGGCGGCTGGATGTAGTCGAACCTGATGTTGAACCCGTGCCCGAAGAAGAGCGCGTCGCCCTCGACGAGGTTGGGCTCGACCGCCTCCTTGTACAGGTCGCGCTGGGCCGGGTCCGGTGCGAGGACCACGATCAGGTCGGCCTCCTCACAGGCTTCGTACGGCGTCAGCACCTGCAGCCCTTCGGCCTCGGCCTTGGGGCGGCTACGGGACGCCTCGGGCAGGCCGACGCGCACGTCGACACCCGAGTCGCGCAGGGACAGCGCATGCGCATGACCCTGGCTTCCGTAGCCGAGGACCGCCACGTGGCGGCCCTGCAGCACGCTCAGGTCGGCATCATCGTCGTAGAACATCTCGGCCACTGGGGCGCTCCTTCTCGTCTGGCTTCTGGTTCGGAGTCGGGGTTACGGCGGACCGCGTCTTAGGCGGAGTGGGGTACTGGTCGAAGGGTCCGGTCGGTGATCGAGCGACCCCCGCGCCCGATCGCCACCATCCCGGACTGCACCAGCTCACGGATGCCGAACGGCTCCAGCACCCGCATGAAGGCCTCGATCTTGTCAGCGTTGCCGGTGACCTCGACGGTCACTGCGTCGGTGGCCACGTCGACCACCTTGGCGCGGAACAGCTGGACCGTCTCCAGCACCTGCCCCCGGGTGCTGGCGTCGGCCCGGACCTTGACCAGCAACAGCTCACGCTGCACTGCGGCACCCGGCTCGAGCTCGACGATCTTGATCACGTTCACCAGCTTGTTGAGCTGCTTGGTCACCTGCTCCAGGGGCGACTCCTCGACGTTCACCACGATCGTCATCCGGGAGATCTCCGAGTGCTCGGTGGGGCCGACCGCGAGCGAGTCGATGTTGAACCCGCGCCTGGAGAAGAGGCTGGAGGCCCGGGCGAGGACGCCCGGCTTGTTCTCCACCAGCACCGAAAGGGTGTGCCTGCTCACAGCTCGTCCTCATCGAAGTCGGGCGCCATGTCTCGCGCGATCTGGATGTCGTCGTTGCTCGTGCCCGCTGGGACCATCGGCCACACCATCGCGTCACGGTTGACGAGGAAGTCGACGACCACGGGCCGGTCGTCGATCTCCATCGCGCGGGCGATGGTGGCGTCGACGTCCTCCTGCTTGTCGCACTGCAGTCCCACGCAGCCCATGGCCTCGGCCAGCTTGGCGAAGTTGGGGATCCGCGAGGAGTGCAGGTCGGTGTTGCTGTACCGGCCCTCGTAGAAGAGGGTCTGCCACTGGCGCACCATGCCCAGCGAGGAGTTGTTGATCACCGCCACCTTGATCGGGATGTTCTCCAGCGCGCAGGTGGCGAGCTCCTGGTTGGTCATCTGGAAGCAGCCGTCGCCGTCGATCGCCCACACCGTGGCGTCCGGGCGGCCGACCTTGGCCCCCATCGCCGCCGGAACCGCGAACCCCATCGTCCCCAGCCCACCGGAGTTGATCCAGCTGGAGGGGCTCTCGTACTTCACGAAGTGCGCCGCCCACATCTGGTGCTGCCCGACACCGGCGACGTACACGCCGTCGGGGCCGGCAGCCTGCCCGAGGCGCTCGATCACCAGCTGGGGAGCCAGCGACCCGTCGTCGGGCGCGTCGTAGCCGACCGGGAACCGCTTGCGCCACCCGTCCGTCTGCGCCACCCAGGCCGAGTAGTCGCCCTGCCTGCCGGCGTCGTACTCGGTCTGCAGCGCGACCACGAGGTCGGCGATGGTCTCGCGGCAGTCACCGACGATCGGCACGTCCGCGGCGCGGTTCTTGGAGATCTCGGCAGGGTCGATGTCGGCGTGCACGACCTTGGCCTCGGGGGCGAAGGTGTCGAGCTTGCCCGTCACGCGGTCGTCGAAGCGCGCACCGAGGGCGACGATCAGGTCGCTGCGCTGCAGGGCCGACACCGCGGACACGGCTCCGTGCATACCGGGCATCCCGAGGTGCAGGGGGTGGCTGTCGGGGAAAGCCCCCCGCGCCATCAGCGTGGTCACCACCGGGATCCCGGTCATCTCGGCCAGCACCTTGAGCTCCTTGGCCGCCTTCGCGCGCAGCACCCCACCGCCGACGTACAGCACCGGCCTGCGGGCGGAGACGATCAGCTTCGCGGCCTCGCGCACCTGCTTCGCGTGCGGCCGGGTCACCGGCCGGTATCCGGGTAGCATCAGCTCCGAGGGCCACTCGAACGTCGTCATCGCCTGCATTGCGTCCTTGGCCACGTCGACGAGCACCGGACCGGGCCGCCCCGTGCTGGCGATGTGGAACGCCTCCGCGATCGTGGTGGAGATGTCGTCCGGGTCGGTGATCAGGTACGAATGCTTGGTGATGGGCATCGTGATGCCCCGGATGTCGGCCTCCTGGAACGCGTCCGAGCCGATCGCTCCGGTCGCGACCTGTCCGGTGACGGCCACGATCGGCGTCGAGTCCATGGCGGCGTCCGCGATCGGTGTCACCAGGTTCGTCGCGCCCGGCCCGGAGGTCGCCATGCACACACCGACCCGCCCGGTCGCGGCGGCGTACCCCTGCGCGGCGTGGCCGGCACCCTGCTCGTGGCGGCACAGGATGTGCCGGATCCTGCGCGAGTCGAAGAGCGGGTCGTAGGCGGGAAGGATGGCACCACCGGGAATGCCGAATACCGTGTCGACCCCCGCGTGCTCCAGGGCACGGATCAGGCTCTGGGCTCCGGTCACCTGCTCACTCATCTGGACCTTCCTCGTCCGCCGTGGTGCTGTCCCGTCGCAAATAAAAAACCCCCCGACCACGATGGGTTGGCGAGGGGGACGCGCTGTCTGGGTCGAGGTGACCTCAGCCGGCGCGCCAGCGAATTACGAGAACTCGGATCTGCACGGGTCAAGAGTCGCGCCGGGCCGCGAGGCCCGTCAAGCAGACCCGCGTCGTGTCTCGCATCCTGGACCTCCGGTCCATATCGCGATGGCTCCCGGGTATCGGACGGCGTCAGCCGCAGATGGCCCCCTCGGCCGCGGAGTGCACCAGCTTGGCGTACTTGGCGAGGACACCCCAGGTGTGCTTCGGCGGCGGGGGCTGCCAGGCCGCCCGGCGCGCGTCCAGCACGCCTTCGTCGAGGAGTACGTCGAGTGTGCGCGCGTCCATGTCCAGGCG
>JBOHDD010000528.1:0-3628 GCA_050699155.1 Nocardioidaceae bacterium | reverse complement strand
GCCCCGGCCTCCCCACGATGTCGAGCTGGTGCGGGCAGAGACCCGCCCTGACCAACCGCTCGCGAGCCTCGTCCGGGTCACGGAAGTGTAGAACCCCGTCCCCGGCGCGCGGACCTTCAGCCGTCATGGCCTACCCCCGTCAACCAGCTGCGCCTCGTATATACAACCGCACCGGTCAGGAGACGGCAACTGGTTATCGCCGCTGCGCTTTCTGTACGGGCGGGTTCGTTCAGGGGATAGCAGCTCCTCGCGCGCAAATGTAGGGTCGCCGTCCGAGCAGATGGGGGGCAGAAGCTCAGGGGGAAGCATGATGCTGCCATTTCACGGGGGAACCAACCACCACACGCGAAGGCGCGGACCGCTGCGCCTGCTACTGGCGGCCTTGCTGGTGCCGCTGGCTGTCGCGCCGACACCGCTTCCGCGCCCGGCCGCGGTGGCGCAGGAACTGCCGGTCGAGCCGACGAACATCCTGCTGGTCACCACCGACGACCAGTCGGTCTCCGACATGAGGCACATGCCGTACACCCGGCGGCTGCTCGGTGAGCAAGGGGTGACGTTCACCGACGCCGTGTCGTCGTACCCGTTGTGCTGCCCGGCCCGGGCGTCCCTGTTGACGGGACAGCTCGCACACAACCACGGAGTGCTGTCGAACAAGCCACCCTACGGAGGGTACGGCGCGCTACGCCGGCAGGAGGAGCGCCACAACAACACCATCGGCACCTGGCTGGACGACACCCACGACACGATGTTCACCGGCAAGTACCTCAACGGCTACGGAAGCGGTGCCTCCCGCGACGAGGTGCCGCCCGGCTGGGAAAACTGGTACGCCACCATCGGCGGACGAGACACCTACAACTACTACGGCTTCCGGGTGAACGAGAACGGCAGCCTCCATACCTACCGAGACGCGTACCAGACGAACGTGTTCGCCCGCTTCACCCGCCGGCAGATCCGGCAGTCCCACGACGCCGGGGAGCCCTTCTTCATCTGGGAGTCACAGCTCGCGCCACACGGCGCATGCCACCCGAAGCCTGACGGCCGATGCGTCTGGGGCCCGCCGATGCCCGCGCGGCAGGACAGGGACAGGTTCACCAGGCTCCCCCTGGCCACCCGATCGCACCCCGCCTTCAACGAGCGCGTGGTCTCCGACAAGCCCGCGCACGTGCGTGCCCTCCAACGATGGGGGCCACGCAAGATCAAGCAGAAGACGCGTGCGCACCGGATGCGGGTGCGGTCCCTGCAGGCGGTCGACCGTTCCGTGCGGCACTCGGTGGCGCTGCTGCGGGACCTCGGGGAGCTCGACAACACGCTGATCATCTTCACCTCGGACAACGGCTACCTGCACGGCCAGCACCGGGTGCTCGGCAAGGTGCTGCCGTACGAGCCGAGTCTGCGGGTGCCGCTGCTGATGCGTTGGCCCGACGGCGGACTGCCGGCCGGCGAGACCCGGTCCTCGACCGCGGCGCTGGTCGACCTCCCGCGCACGATCGCCGAGGCCGGCGGTGTCGCCCCGGCACTGACCCCTGACGGGCAGTCGCTGCTGCCGATCGCCCGCGGCGACAGCCTGGCGAGGGGGTACGGCGCGATGTCGATCGAGGCCGGCCCGCAGGGCGCGAGTCCGGAGTGGTTCTACCAGGGTGTGCGCACCCGGCGGTACACATTCGTCGAGTACCCGGTCTCGGGTGAGCTCGAGCTGTACGACCGCCGCAGGTATCCCGGCCAGCTGGTCAACGTCGCCTACCGTCCGGCGTACAGGGAAACCCGCTCCGGTCTCGCCGCCAAGCTCGAGACTCTCCGCGGCTGCGCGGGCGCCGGGTGTCTGAGCGTGGACGGAGCGGTTCCGGAGCCTGAGCCCGAAACGCACCTGGCCCAGCGGCGGACGGTGCATCCCGACGAGCTCGGGAGCATTGGTGCGGCCGGCCAGGTGGTCACCGTAACGGCGCGCAACTGGCGTACCGGCGTCGGCACGGCGACGGCGTGGGGACGCCGGGACCGGACCTGGACCATCCAGGGCGGCCCCTTCCCGGTCAGGCTCGGTGGCCGCGGCCTCGAGCTCCCTCGGCTGCGACGCCACGGAGGCGGTGAAACCCCGGCCGGCACGGTGTGGGCAGGCTTCGCCCTCGGCCGGCTGCCGGACCCCGGAACCGCACTGCCCTACCGCCGCTTCGGCCGGAACGACTACTGGGTGATGGACCAGCGGGTGCCGCGCGCGTACAACGTCTTCCAGACCCGGCGGTCGGCCAGGGCAGCCTGGCGGTCCAGAGCCGCCGAACGCTGGTGGCGTCACCGGGGCCGCTACCCGCATGCCCTGGTGCTGCGCTACAACCTGCCACGGGGTGTGCACTTCTCCACGCGCTACCGCCAGTACCGGGCCTCGCGACCGGCCAACGTCGGCAAGGGCAGCCTGGTTCTGCACGTCGGTGACCGACGACGTCGAAACGGCTGGGTCTCCATGCACGAGGCACGGATGCGGTGGCTCCTGCAGTGGCTGCGGCCCGGACGGCATCCGCGGTTCGTCATCGGTACGCCGCACTACCTTCGAAGCCGACTCTGAGGCTCACTCGAACCGGCTGGGATCTCCGGCACCGCGGCGCAGGACCTCGGCCACGCCGTCGGAGAAGTCGACAACTGTCGTCGGCTCCCCGCCCGCCTCTCCCGAGTCGACGACGGCATCCACCTGACCGTCGAGGGTCTCCTTGATCTCCCAGCCCTGGGTCATCGGCTCGTCGTCCTCGGGCAGCAGCAGTGTGCTGGAGAGCATCGGCTCGCCCAGCTCCGTCAGGAGCGCCTGGGCCACCGTGTGCTGCGTGATCCTGACACCGACGGTCCGCTTCCTGGGATGCAGCAGCCTGCGGGGCACCTCGCGCGTCGCGGGGAGGATGAACGTGTAGCTTCCCGGGGTGGCGGCCTTGATCTCCCGGAACACCGAGTTGTCGATGTGCACGAACTGGCCCAGCTGGGCGAAGTCGCGGCAGACCAGGGTGAAGTGATGCTTGTCGTCGAGCTGGCGGATCTGCTTGATCCGTTCCTTGCCCTCCCGATTCCCGAGCTGACAGCCGAGGGCGAAGCAGGAGTCGGTCGGATACGCGACCAGGCCACCGGACAGGACGATCTGCACGACCTGGCTGATCGAGCGTGGCTGGGGGTTGACCGGATGCACGTCGAAGTACCTCGCCATGCGCAGAGCCTAGTGTCGGGCCGGCGCCACGCCTCTTGGTGGTGACGCGTCCGTCGTCCGCGACAGGCGCCGACCTACACTCGACACATGCTCAAGCTCACGCACACCATCGGAGGGATCCTCGCGGTCCTTGGAGTCGTCGCGTACGTCGCGACCGGGGCCGTCAGCATCACCGCGCTCATCCCGACGTTCGTCGGTGTGCTGCTGCTGGTGTGTGCCGTCGTCGCCGGCAGGCCGTCGCGTCACCGGCACGCGATGCACGCCGCGCTGGTGGTGGCACTGCTGGGTGCGGCAGGGTCGTTGATGAACGTCGTCAAGCTCGGTGACCTCCTCGCGGGAACGGCCGAGCGGCCGGCCGCGGTCGTGGAGAGCACGATCATGTTCGTGCTGTTGGTGTTCTTCATCGTCATGGGAGTCCGTTCGTTCATCGCGGCCCGTCGCACCGCCGCA
>JBOHDD010000527.1:0-3093 GCA_050699155.1 Nocardioidaceae bacterium | reverse complement strand
CCGGGGCCGGGGACCCACGTAACACATGGGGTGAGTCGGCGTGCGTCACGCACGTGCGTCGTAGGGCTGTTCGTCGGCCCGAACCCGTCAGCTAACCCGGCCGGCGTACGACGAACTGAGGGGACCGACCGCGCGTGTCGACTGGCCGTACACAACGAGCCAAGAGGGTCATCATCGCCGGGTCGAGCGCAGCAGCGCTGGCAGCAATGACCCTGATGCCGAACATCAGCCACGCTGAACCCTCCATTGACGAGGTCGAGCAGCGCCTGGACAGCCTCTACCACGAGGCTGAGGCGGCGCAGGAGCGGCTGAACGAGCTCACCACGCAGACCAAGCAGAAGCGTCAATCCCTGAAGGCGCTGAAGTCCGACCTGCGTGAGCAGGAGGCCAGCTTCCGCCGGATCAGCGGCCAGGCCGCCAACATGGCCGCCGAGGAGGCGCAGAGCGTCGAAGCCCAGCTCAGCGCCACCCAGGAGCTGCTCCTCGCCGACAATGCCGACGAGTTCCTCAACAAGGTGGCCGCCCAGGAGGCCCTCAGTGGTCACCAGGGCGCGGTGCTCGCCAGGCTGTCCACCGAGGCCGAGCAGCTCGAGATGCGACGCGAGCAGGTCGACCAGCAGCTCGCGGTGATCTCCAAGCAGCAGA
Source organism: Nocardioidaceae bacterium (assembly GCA_050699155.1). Taxonomy (GTDB): domain Bacteria; phylum Actinomycetota; class Actinomycetes; order Propionibacteriales; family Nocardioidaceae; genus JBOHDD01. The sequence goes on along the minus strand of JBOHDD010000527.1, from coordinate 2,448 downwards.
AGCAGGCCGCCAAGGAGGAGGCCAAGGTCGACTCCCACGTGGCCGAGGCCGAGGACCTGCTGTCCGAGCTCGAGGCGGAGCGACGCCAGCGGCTCGCGGCCGCACGTGAGGCGCAGACGCAGGAGGCCAGCCGCAGCGCACCCGTGGCGCCCGCGGCTCCGGTCTCCGGTGGTGCTGCGACCGCAGTCGCGTTCGCGATGGACCAGGTCGGTGATGCCTACGCGTACGGCGCCGCCGGACCGGACGCTTGGGACTGCTCCGGGCTGACCATGGGCGCGTGGGGCGCGGCGGGCGTTGCCCTGCCGCACTCCTCCAGCGGCCAGATGGGCTCGGGCACCCCGGTCTCGCAGTCGGAGCTGCAGCCCGGCGACCTGGTGTTCTACTACGACCCCGTCAGCCACGTGGGGATGTACATCGGCAACGGCCAGATCGTGCACGCCTCCAACCCGAGTGACCCGGTGGGCACGGCCCCGGTCAACTCGATGCCCTACAGCGGCGCCGTCCGCCCCGGCTGACACCCAGCCACCGGCGACGCCGCCACGGTCACCCAGCCCGGTGACTGTTGCCTAGGATTCATGTGTGACAGCCCCTGACGCACGTGGACCGGCACCGGTCACCGGGCTGGTTGCTGTCGCGGTGCTGGTCGCGGTCGCGCTCGGCGGGGTGGCGCTGACGCAGATGCGCGGTGGCTCCACACCACCCGCGGACGACGGGCACACCGCGCCGTCCGCTCAGGCGTCTTCGGAGCCGCTCGCGCGCGGCGCGAGCTCGGAGGCCGAGCGTGCATCGGAGGCCTCCCGGGCGCTGCTGAGCATCGAGGACGCGGTGCTCGGCGAGCGTGAGGCTGCCTTCGACCGGGTCTTCGCGGACACTCGCTCGTCGACGAGCGCTGGCGACGACATCTTCACCAGCCTGCGCCGGCTGCCGCTGGCGACGTACTCCCTGCGCTACATCGGCGAGGTGTCCCACCGAGGCCGCACCTGGCGTGCCGACGTGGAGGTGCAGTGGGGGCTGCGAGCGGTCGACCCGCGGGCGGCGACCAGCGAGATCGAGGTGACGTTCAGGGCCGACGGCGAGCGCACCCGCGTCGTCGCGATGTCGCCGGCTGACGGTGAGCATGCGCCGGTCTGGCTGATGGGCCGGCTGCAGGTCGAGAAGGTCCGGGACGCGCTGATGCTCTCGTTGCAGCCGCCGCTCACCGACACCATCGTGGCGCAGACGCGCAAGGCAGTGCGTGACGTGCGCGCGGTGATCGGGGACTGGCCGGGCGGGCTGGTCGTCGTACTCCCGAAGGACACCGAGCAGCTGGAGCAGGTGCTCGCGGCCAAGCAGGGCACCTACGACAGCATCGCCGCCGTCACCACGTCCGCCGACGACGTGACCGGCCCGCGGGCGCCGGTGCGGATCGTGCTCAACCCGCCAGTGTTCACCGGCCTCGGGCCGATCGCAGGCCAGGTGGTGCTGACGCACGAGGCCACGCACGCGGCGACGGACGCGACGTTCAGCGACCTGCCGCTGTGGCTCGTGGAGGGCTTCGCCGACTACGTAGCGCTGGCGGGTGAGCCGGTGCCGGTGGACGTGGCGGCCGGGCAGGTGCTGGCCCGGGTACGCCGGAGGGGCCCGCCGCAGACGCTACCTGGCAGCAAGGCCTTCGCGACGTCGTCGCACGGTCTCGGCGCGGCCTACGAGGCGGCCTGGCTGGCCGCGCAGCTGATCGCCGAGGAGCGCGGTGAGGCGAGGCTGCTGCGCTTCTACAGCACCGCGCAACGCACCGGCGATGTGGACCAGGCCTTCGCGTCGGTGCTGCAGACCGACTCCGAGCAGTTCACCCGAGACTGGCGGGCCTACCTGCGTGAGCTGGCGCGATGAGCCCGCGCACGGCGGCGTGGTGGTGGCTGGGAGCCCTCACCCTGGTGGCGCTGGTGGTCACGCTACTGCTGACGCCCTGGGGGACTGTGGTGGCCGCGCCCGACGGGCTGGTGCGGTCGGCGTTCGGCGCGGAGAAGATCGCCCGGGGGAATGCGTTCGCGAGTGAGATCCGGCCGGCGACGTACGGCTCGATGGTGCTCGGGGTGCTGGTCGCCCTCTGGCTGGGGCTGACGCGTCTGGGCCTGCGTCTGGTGCGGGCGGGGGCGTCGTGGCTGCGTTGGTGGTGGCTGCAGGTCTTCGGCGCCGTCGCCGTTGTCACGCTGGTGGTCTGGGCGGTCACGCTGCCACTGGACGTATGGAACGAGATGGTGCTGCGGCGGTGGGGGCTGTCGACGCAGGACTGGGGTGGGTGGCTGGTCGACGAGGCGAAGTCGCTGGGCCTCACCGTCGTGCTGGTCGGGATCGGGCTGGTGCTCCTGGTGGGTGTCGCGAAGCTGATGCCGTTTTGGTGGTTCGTGCCGGCGAGTCTCAGTGCTGGCGCACTGGTGTTCGTGATGTCGTTCGTCTATCCGGTGGTGG
>JBOHDD010000526.1:0-2695 GCA_050699155.1 Nocardioidaceae bacterium | reverse complement strand
TCGAGTTCGAGCGGGCGGCGCGGTTGCGCGACGACATCGGCGCGCTGGAGCGGGCGATGGCCAAGAACGCCGTCGTGCTCGGCGACGAGACCGACGCCGACATCGTGGCGCTCGCGGAGGACCCGCTGGAGGTGGCGGTGCAGATCTTCTACGTGCGCGGAGGCCGCATCCGGGGTCAGCGCGGGTGGGTGGCGGACAAGGTCGACGATGCGTCGACGGCCGACCTGGTCGAGCGTTTCCTGCAGCAGCTCTACGACGGCGAGGCCGGGGAGGCGCTGCCCCGGGAGGTGCTGGTGCCCGCGCTGCCGGACGACGTGGACGCCCTGGCCGAATGGCTCACCGGCCTGCGGGGTGCACGCGTGGCGGTGCGGGTCCCGCAGCGAGGCGACAAGAAGTCCCTGATGGAGACTGTCGCGCGCAACGCCGGCCAGGCGCTGACCCTGCACAAGACCCGGCGGGCGAGTGACCTCACCACCCGGAACCGGGCGCTGGAGGAGATCCAGCAGTCGCTGCGTCTGCCGGAGGCGCCGCTGCGGATCGAGTGCTTCGACGTGTCCAACCTCCAGGGCACGCAGATCGTGGCGTCGATGGTCGTCTTCGAGGACGGGTTGCCGCGCAAGGGCGGCTACCGTCGGTTCGTGGTGAAGGGCGTCGACGGTCAGAACGACGTGGCAGCCATGCACGAGGTGGTCTCTCGTCGTTTCCGGCGCTACCTGGAGGAACGTTCGGACAGCTCGGACCTGGAGATCTCCGGAGACGGAGAGGGAGATGACAGCCCCGCGCTGATCGACCCCGACACGGGCCGCCCCCGCCGGTTCGCCTACGCACCCGGGCTGGTCGTCGTGGACGGCGGGCCACCGCAGGTGGCGGCGGCGCAGCGAGCCCTGGACGCCCTCGGCGTGGACGACGTGCGGGTGTGCGGTCTGGCGAAACGCCTCGAGGAGGTGTGGCTGCCGGGTGAGGACAACCCCGTGGTGCTCCCTCGCACCAGCGAGGGTCTCTACCTGCTGCAGCGGATCAGGGACGAGGCGCACCGGTTCGCGATCCAGCACCACCGGCAGCGCCGCTCGAAGTCGATGACCGAGAGCACGCTCGACGCGGTCCCCGGCCTCGGTGAGGTGCGCCGGAAGGCGCTGCTGCGCCACTTCGGCTCGCTCAAGAAGGTCCGTCGCGCCTCCGTCGACGAGGTGGCCCAGGTGCCGGGGTTCGGGTTGCGCACCGCACAGGCCGTGGTCGAGGCTCTGTCCGAACCCTCGCAGCGGGCGCCCTCCGTCAACACGGCGACCGGTGAGATCCTCGATGGCGGCGACCCAGGGGAGGAGCAGCAGGCCGATGGCTGACACGAACGTCGAGCTCGTCGTCGTCACAGGGATGACCGGGGCCGGGCGCAGCACCGCAGCCAAGGTGCTGGAGGACCTCGGGTATTTCGTGATCGACAACCTGCCGCCCCAGCTGTTGGCCGAGGTCGTCAAGCTGGTGGGCCAGGAGGCCGGTGGGGAGTCGCGGATCGCGGTCGTGGTGGATGTCCGTTCCCGCTGGTTCTTCGCCGAGCTGCGCGGCGCCCTTGCGGACATGCGGGCGGCCGGAGTCCGCCCCTCGGTGCTGTTCCTGGAGGCGACCGACGAGGCGCTCGTACGCCGGCAGGAGGCCGCCCGCCGGCCACATCCCCTGCAGGGCAGCGGCCGGCTGCTCGACGGCATCACGCGTGAGCGGGACATGCTCCGCGACCTGCGCGGCGACGCCGACCTGGTGATCGAGACGTCGAGCCTCAACGTGCACCAGCTGGCCGCCAAGGTCCTGAACGCCTACTCACAGGAGGGCGAGGTGGCGCTGCGTGCCACCGTGGTCTCCTTCGGTTTCAAGTACGGCATCCCGGTCGACGCCGACCTCGTGGTCGACATGAGGTTCCTGCCCAACCCGCACTGGGTCCCCGAGCTCCGCCCACACACCGGGCTGGACGCCGACGTCCGCGACTACGTCATCCAGCACGAGGACGCCGAACCGTTCCTGGACAGGTACGAAGAGCTGCTGAAGACACTGGCCGGCAGCTACCTGCGCGAGGGCAAGCGCTACATCACGGTCGCGGTCGGGTGCACCGGTGGCAAGCATCGCAGTGTGGCGATGGCCGAGGCTCTCGCCGACCGGCTCCGCCGGAGTGACATCCCGGTGCTGGTGACACACCGGGACCTGGGGCGCGAATGAGCAGCGGACCGCATCCCAAGGGCCCGCACAGCGTCGTCGCTCTCGGCGGGGGCCACGGCCTCGCCGCGTCGCTGTCGGCGCTCCGCCGAGTGGTCGACGACCTGACGGCCGTGGTGACGGTGGCCGACAACGGCGGCTCGTCCGGCCGGTTGCGCAACGAGCTCGGTGTGCTCCCACCGGGGGACCTGCGCCAGGCACTCGCGGCGCTCTGCGACGACGACGAGTGGGGCAGCACCTGGGCCCAGGTTCTCCAGCACCGGTTCGAGAGCTCAGGCGAGCTGCACCATCACGCGGTCGGAAACGTGCTGATCGTGGCGCTGTGGGAACTGCTCGGCGAGCACGTGGCCGGGCTGGAGTGGGTGGCCCGCCTCCTGGGCGCGAAGGGCCGGGTGCTGCCGATGACGGCGGTGCCACTGGACATCACCGCCCGCGTGGCCGGGGTGCACCCCGACGACCCGAGCCGGCTGGAGACCGTGCGCGGACAGGTGGAGGT
>JBOHDD010000525.1:0-2808 GCA_050699155.1 Nocardioidaceae bacterium | reverse complement strand
CCGTAGAGCATCGACCCACCGGTGAACACGGCATGTGTCCGGCTGTCGGCGTCGCCCAGGACGTAGCTGAGGTGATGGTGGGTGTGTCCGGGGGTGAGCAGGGCACGCACGCGCATCGCGCCGGCAGCGAGCTCGTCGCCGTCCCGGACAGCCGACCTGTCGAAGGAGACCTCGTCCTCCGCGGAGACGACGTACTCGGCACCCGTCTGCCGCGCCAGCTCGAGGCCGCCGGTGACGTAGTCGTTGTGGATGTGTGTCTCCAGCACGAGCCTCAGGCGCACGCCCCGCCGCTCGACCAGGTCGAGCACACGGTCGATGTCCCGCTGGGGGTCGACCGCTATCGCGGTCTCACCGTCGCTGGCGAGATAGCTGCGGTCGCCCAGGCCGCGGGTCTCGATGGCGTCGATCTCGATCATCGTGTCGTCCTCGACCAGGTACGCCGGCACATCGTCGTGACGGGCCTGACTCGAACCTAACAGCCGCAGAGTGTCAGAGCTCCGAGTTCGCATGCATTGGGTCGGCGTCCAGGTGATCCAGGTCTGGCCGGACGGCGGGGAGCTCGACGACGAAGCGGGCGCCCTGGTCGCTGGCCGCCAGGACGACTGTGCCCTGGTGTCGCTGCGCGACCGAGCGGACGATCGCCAGCCCGAGTCCGGTGCCACCGGTCAGATGCGAGCGAGCGGTCTCGAGCCGGACGAACCGCGCGAAGACCCTCTCGCGCTCGGGGGCCGGCACTCCAGGACCGTCGTCCTCCACCACCAGCACGATCCGACCCTCGGCCTCCGCCAGATGCACGTGAACCGATGTGGCAGCATGCCGGACGGCGTTGTCCAGCAGGTTGCGTACCACCCGGCGCAGGTCTTCCGCGCTGCCGCGGACCGGAGCCGCGGACACATGTGACGCGTCGACCAGCAGCTGTGTGTGGGCACGTAGTCGGCTGATCTCGTCGAGAACGACGTCGTCGAGGTCGACGAGGCTGGGGACGGCAGGTCGAGGCAGGGCGTCGGCGCGAGCGAGATAGAGGAGGTCGCGTACGAGGCTCTCCATCCTGTCGCTGTCCGCCAGGAGCTCGGTCGCCACGGCGGGCCAGTCGGCGTTCTGCGGGTGGGCGAGGGCGACCTCCAGCTGTGTGCGCAGGGATGCCAGCGGGCTCTGCAGCTCGTGGGAGGCGTCCGCGACGAACTCACGCTGGCGATCGGCGGCCCTCGCCAGCCGCTCAAGCATGTCGTTCATCGTCACTGCGAGCCGGCTGACCTCGTCGTCGGTGGCCGGCACCGGGACGCGACGCTGGGGAGCATGCCCTGAGATGTCGGCTACCTCGGCGCGGATCACCTCCACAGGGGCCAAGGCGCGCCCGAGCAGGATCCAGGTGACGACGGCCAGCAGCGCGCACAGTGCCGGGATGCCGGTGGCCAGCAGCAGGGTGAGCAGTGCCGTCGTCTCCGCGGCCTGCTCGAGACTGCTGCCGACGTACACGAACACGGCACCCTCGTCGGTGGATGCTCGGATGGCCCAGACGCGGTAGCTCTCCCGCTCGCTCCCGTCGGCGACGCCGTGCACCGTTCGCACGTCAGCGGAGGACTCGGCAGGGCGGAACCGCGCGATCGAGCCGCCGACCGGCGAGTCGGGGCTGCCGGCGATCCTGTCGCCTTCGGCGTCCAGGACCTCGACCACATCGTCCTCTGCGGGGGCGGCGACGACCCTCGGCAGCCCCCCGGACTCGGCCAGTGAGGCCAGGTCGTGCACCCGTGCGCGTGCGGCGGCGTCGCCGCTCCGCTCCAGCGCACTCTGCAGCGTGAGGACCAGGGCGGTGGCGGCGGCGGTCAGCGCCAACGCCACGATGAGCGTGGCGACCAGCGTGGTGCGCGCCCGCACGGAGTTGGGCCGGCGCAACCTTGGATGCGGTGCCATCAGCCGTCGTCGGGGTTCAGTCGGTAGCCGACGTGGCGCACTGTCTCGAGGCTGGCGCGTCCGAACGGACGGTCGACCCGCTGACGCAGCTGGCCCACGTACACCTCGACGATGTTCGGATCACCCTCGAACGCGAAGTCCCAGACGTGTTCGAGGATCTCCCGCTTCGAGAGCACCTCCCCGGCTCGGCGCATCAGGAGCTCGAGAAGCGCGAACTGTCGCGGTGTCAGCTCGACCGGGCTGTCGGCCCGCCAGACCCTGTGCTCGGCGGGGTCGAGCCGTAGGTCACCCGAGGACAGTGTCTGCGGCCGCTCGGGTCGTCCGCGGCGCAGCAACGCGCGAAGCCGGGCCAGCAGCACCATGTAGGAGAACGGCTTCGCCAGGAAGTCGTCTGCACCGTTGTCGAGGGCCCGCGCCTCGTCCTCCTCGGCATCCTTGGCGGTCAGCATCAGGATCGGCATCCAGTTGCCGCCATCGCGCAGGGTGCGGCAGACGTCGTACCCACTGGCACCCGGCAGCATGATGTCCAAGACCATCGCGTCGTAGGGGTTCTCGGCTGCGAGCCACAGGCCGTCGGAGCCGTCGTAGGCGAGGTCAACGGCGTACCCCTCTGCCTCCAGCCCTCGCTGCACTGCTCGGGCCATCCGCTTGTCGTCCTCGACGACGAGGATGCGCATAGGTTCACGGTGCCACATCTGGCTGAAGGCATGCTGAACCCGTCGCCTCCCTGGGCTGCCCTGGGGGTTCAGCGTGGTTTCAGCGACGATCACGCATGATGTGGGTGTGCCCGCCGCTCGGAAGGGAGTCAGAAGTGATGCGAAAGCGAACGTTGACCGCAGCGGCGGCAGTCGCGATCGCCGCAGGACTCACCGGTGGCGGCATTGCCGTCGCCGGTGG
>JBOHDD010000524.1:0-11508 GCA_050699155.1 Nocardioidaceae bacterium | reverse complement strand
CCGCAACACGCGTACGTCGTTACGCACCGCCGCTCCGCTCGTCTGTGTCAAGCATCCTTGTCACGTGACAAGGATGCTTGACACAGACGAGCGGAGCGGCGGTGCGTAACGACGTACGCGTGTTGCGGGCGGCCCGAGAGCTGTCCCAGGGCGACCTCGCAGCGGCGATGGGGGTGTCGCGGCAGACCATCAACTCGATCGAGACCGGCCGCTACCTGCCCTCGCTCCCGCTGGCCATCGCGCTGGCGCGGTTCTTCGACAGATCCGTCGAGGAGGTGTTCCATGCCAACCACACCGGGGACTGAAGGAACCAGACCATGGCTGCGGCGCACGGTGCCCTACCGGGTCAAGGTTTGAGGTGGGCGCCGAAGAAGTCGAGGATGATCTCTGCGCGCTGGCGCCGGTGGGCCGGAGACCCCGAACGCGACATCTCATGGCTCTCGGCTGGGAAGCGGACCAGCTCGACCTCCTTGCGCAGCAGGCGCATCGCCACGAACAGCTGGTCTGCCTGCTCTATCGGACAACGCAGGTCGTTCTCCGAGTGCATCACCAGCAGCGGTGTGTTGATGTCGCGGACGTAGGTGATCGGCGACATCGCCCGGTAGATCTCGGGTGCGTCGAGATGGCTGGCGCCCACGTGGGTGCGGAAAGCACCGCCGGCGTCGCTGGACCACTCGAGGCTCAGCAGGTTGTTGGCAGCGCGCTCGCTGCAGGCAGCGCGGAACCGGTCCGTGTGCGACACCACCCAGGTGGTCATGTACCCGCCGTAGCTGCCACCGAGGATGCCCAGCCGATCGCCGTCGACGTAGGACCGTGACTCCACGACGTGGTCCACGACCGCCATCACGTCGTCGAAGTCCAGGCTCCCCCAGCCGGCGCCACCGAGCGGCGGACCGGCGATCGCCCGGCCGAACGACTCCTCCCTGCCCGAGCCTCCGCGCGGGTTGCACCAGAGCACGACATAGCCCGCACGCGCCTGGATCTGCACCTCGTCGAAGAACCGGTTGGCGTACTGCGTGAACGGACCACCGTGCACGTTGACCAGCATCGGGTAGGAACCGTTGCGGTCGAAGTCGGGCGGTGTCAGCAGCCATGCGTCGATGTCGACAGCGCGGTCCATCGAGGGCACCGTGAAGCGCTCGTACTCGCGGAGTCGGGCGTGGGTCGCGAACCCCGCGGTCAGGTCGGTGAGCCGCCGCGCCGTGCCATCTGGGGGGTCGAGGACATACAGCTCTCCCGGGCGCGTGGGAGTCGACAACGCCATCACGACGGTGCCGGCCGCCTCGTCGTACGCCGTGACCACGCCCTCCCCGCGCCACACCGGCGCAGGCGACGTCGACCCATCGGCGGAGAGCCGGTAGAGGTGGGTGTTGCCGCGGTCCTCGACGGTCGACAGCAGCGTGCGGTCGTCGAGCCAGTGCGGCGGCTGGTTGTCAGGGAACGGCTCGAAGGTGCGGTCCATCGCGGTCGACACCCAGCGGTGCCTGCCACCGGACAGGTCGACGACGCCGACGTGCGAGTTGCGCGGGAAGGTCTCCGCGTCGTCGGTGCCGAGAAAGGCCACCCGTTTGCCGTCGGGGGAGACGCTCGGCTGCCCGAACACGCCGGTCGTGCCGGTGACGGCGCGGCGCTCACCGGTGGTCACGTCGATAGCGTGCAGGTCGGCCCTGAGGTCGAGGTCCCAGGTGTCGTGCGTGGCTCCGGCCACCAGCAACGTCGTCGAGTCCGGTGTCCACGCCGGCCTGACCATCTCATGGTCACCAGGCGTCAGGTTGCTCGGCGGCGCCGAGCCGTCGGCGGGCACGACGTAGACGTGCATCGGACGGTCGACAGTGAACCCGGTGTTGTCGAGCCGGGAGAACAAGCGGGTGATGCGCCGAGGCGGCTGCTTGCGTTCGTCCTGCTCGCTGTACCGGTCGGTCCGGGTGCGTGCGCTGAACGCCAGCAACCGACCGTCCGGCGACCACCGCAGGTTGACCACCTCGTCGTGCACCCTCGCCAGCGTGATCAGCTCACCGCCCTGCAGCACGGGGGCCACCTGCAGCGTGACGCGAACCTTCTCGCCCTCGCCTCGACTGGACGTGAAGGCCAGCCGGTCACCGTCGGGCGACCAGACCGGGTTGGCTTCGCGGTGCACACCTGAGGTGAACGGCAACGGGCGGGTGGACCCGTCGGCCGGGACCAGCCACACCTGGCTGCGGTAGTCGTTCTCGTCGGCATCCACGCGCTGCACGACGAAGGCAACGGTCTCGCCGTCGGGACTCACCGCCGGCTGGCCGACGGTGATCAGGGAGCCGAGGTCACTGGGCAGCATGTCAAGACACTACCGACCGCTCCGCAGCTCCATTCGCACGACCGACCCGGCGTGGGCCGGCGTACCTCCCTGAACGACGGGCGCGCGGGGTGGGGTCAGTAGTAGTGCGGGAACTGCGACCAGTCCGGGTCGCGCTTCTGCAGGAACGCGTCGCGCCCTTCGGCCGCCTCGTCTGTCATGTACGCCAGTCTGGTGCTCTCCCCGGCGAACATCTGCTGCCCGACCAGACCGTCGTCGATCAGGTTGAACGAGTACTTCAGCATCCGCTGCGCCGTCGGCGACTTGCTGTTCACCCGGCGCGCCCACTCCAGCGCCGTACTCTCGAGCTCGCCGTGCGGCACGACCGCGTTCACCATCCCCATGCGGTGCGCCGCCTCAGCGTCGTACTCCCCACCGAGGAAGAAGATCTCGCGGGCGAACTTCTGGCCCACCTGGCGGGCCAGGTACGCAGAACCGAAGCCTCCGTCGAACGACGCCACATCGGCGTCGGTCTGCATGAACCTGGCGTGCTCTGCGGAGGCCAGGGTCAGGTCACAGACCACGTGCAGCGAGTGCCCGCCACCGGCCGCCCAACCGGGTACGACGCAGATCACCACCTTCGGCATGAACCGGATGAGGCGTTGGCACTCGAGGATGTGCAGCCTCCCCAGCTTCGCCCGGTCGACGGTCTCGGCGGTGTCCCCCTCGGCGTACTGGTAACCGGCTCGACCCCGGATGCGCTGGTCGCCACCGGAGCAGAACGCCCACCCACCGTCCCGGCGCGAGGGCCCGTTCCCGGTGAGCAGCACGCAGCCGACATCGGAGGACACGCGTGCGTGCTCGAGCGCGCGGTAGAGCTCGTCGACGGTGTGCGGGCGGAACGCGTTGCGCACCTCCGGACGGTCGAACGCGATCCGGACAGTGGCGCCGCCGGAGGCCTCGACCAGAGCTCGGTGGTAGGTGACGTCGGTGAGGTCCTCGAACCCCTCGACCACCTTCCAGGCGGCTGGGTCGAAGAGCTCCGAAACCCGTTCCGTTGCCCGCTCAGACATGGCGCCATCCCACCACATCCCAGCGGTGTTCGCCGCTCAGGTGCCGTCCGGCTCGAGCTCGGCGGAGTCTGCCGCTGAGGAGATCGACGCCGCCAATGCGGCCAGATGAGCCATCCGGGCGAGCTCGGAGTCGAGGAACTCCGGGCCGCCCCGGCGCCCGGCGACCAGGACGCGGTCCGCTGACCCCACCGGGACTCCCAGCAGCAGCGTCGACTCCCACGCCTCGTTGTCCACCGGGCCCACCAGCCTTCCCGCCCGTCGCAGCGGCGCCCATGCGGAGGTGAGCCCGGTGACGTCCGGCGCGGCCGAGGTGCTCTCGGTCACCGCGACCCCCTCACCGTTGCCCTCGACCAACAGCGCCCAGTCGGACCGGAAGACCACCGGGACTAGCTCGACCAGTCGGCTCACGGCCCGCTGTGGTAGCTCGGTGAGGGACTCCACCGCCTCGAGGTCGAGATGCAGGTTGGCGCCCGCGGTGTACCGGGATATCCACAGCACGCTCACACCGTCGAGCCGCTGGCACGCCGACACCACCATGTCAGGCAGGACGTCCGGCGTGAGCTCGAGGAGTACGTCGTCGACGGCCTGCCCGTCACTGCTGTGCTCGACGATCTCGATCGCCTCGATGTCGGCACCGGCCGAGCCGAGTGCCGTCGCCAGGGCGCCCAGGGAGCCGGGAACGTCGGGAAGCTCGACGCGCATCAGGAAAGCCACGCACCCGATCATCCCAGCCGCCGGCGACGGCGCACGACGGGGTTTCGCCGATCGGGACAGCCCCGCTCCGCGACATCAGCCGACCGCGGCGTCTGCCCTCTCGGTCCTGGCGCGTTCGCGCCGACGCCGTTCGCGCTCCTCGCGCCGGGTACGCCGTACCCGCAGCGGGCCGACCAGCCGGGGACCGGACATCTTCGTCTCGAGTCGGCGCGCCTCACGCTTCAACGGCTGCGCGATGTACTCGCCGAAGATCACGCCGGCAGCCAGCGCGACGGCGATCACCACCGCGTTGGCGAGGTCGGCGATGCCGAGCACGTCGCCCTCGGTCATCCGGTACAGACCGCGGTAGATGGAACCACCCGGGAGCAACGGCGTCATGCCCGACACCACCACGACCAGGGGAGGCACCTTGACCCGTCCGGCGACGGAGAAGGCGACCACACCGATCAGGACCGCGGCCAACCCGGTGCCCCAGGCACTGCCCAGGCCGGCCTCGACCATGATCCGGTAACCGACCTGACCGAGAGCCCCCATCAGCATCGCGGCGAAGATCGCACGCTTGGGGGCGTAGCAGGCGAACACGAAGCCCGCGGCCGCAAGGGAGGCACCGGCGATGGCGATCGGCAGGTAGCCCAGGCCGCGTGGCTGGAAGGGCGAGACCGCGAACGCGACCCCGAACCGGTCGGCCACGGCCAGACCGGCGGTGACGCCCCCGATGATCCCGCCGGTGAGCAGCATCGCCTCGAAGCTGCGCGCGGTCGCGGTGATGTAGTAGCCGGTCACGGCGTCCTGCACCGCACCGACGAACGCGATACCCGCCAGCATCACGATGATGCCCGCGGCGACCACCTGGGAGACGTTGGAGTCCTCCGCGACCGTGTTCAGAGCGAGCGCACCCATGGTCGCCAGGAACCCACCGAGAACCTGCTGGTAGAAGGCGGGGATGCGCTGGCGGGACATCTTGCGGTTGACGTAGTCGATGAGGATCGCGGAGACGAACGCTGCGAGCATGATCAGCCAGTCGCCACCGATGAGCAGACCGATACCGGCAGCCATCGAGCCCCAGCCCAGCGTCGCCGCCCACCGTGGGTACGGAGGCCCGCTCGAGGTGATCCGGTCCAGGATCTTGCGCCCGTCCTCGACGGGCACCGCACCTGACACGATCTCGCGGACGAGATGGTCGACGGCGGTCAGCTTCGAGTAGTCGAGACCGCGGAACCGCACGTTGCGGATGTGCGTCTCCGGTGGTGAGTACGGCGACGGCTGCCAGGAGATCGAGAGTTCGGTGAACGTGACACTGATGTCGGCCTCACGAAGGCCGGCGGCCGAGGTCACGGCCATCATGCTGACGGCGGCGTCGGCGGCTCCCGCCCCACTGGACAGGACCACTTCGCCGATACGCAGCGCAAGGTCGAAGGCCTGGTAGACCTCCCTCAGGTCGTCAGTCACCGTCCAAGAGTGCCTAGCCCACGCTCGGCAAAGCAAAGGGCGACGATCACCGGCGATTGTGATCTCGGCAACTCACACGTCGCGGCACAGACGTCGCGGGTGGTCGTAGGACGGTGTAGCCCGACATCATGGAGGCATGAGGACCCGCACCCAACGCCCGCGCGTGGTCGTCCTCGGCGCCGGTTTCGCCGGTGTCGCGGCGGTCAAGGCACTCAAGGGCGCGCCCGTGGACGTGACCCTGGTCGACCGCAACGGCTACAACACCTTCCAGCCCCTGCTCTACCAGGTCGCGACGGGCGGCCTGAACCCCGGCGACGTCACCTATGCCGCACGTGCCCTGACCGGCCGCCAGGCCAACGTCGGGTTCCGCAAGGGCGACGTCGTCGGTGTCGACGTCGCCACCAGAGAGGTCACCCTGTCCCACGGCGCACGGATCGGTTACGACTACCTGGTGATCGCCACCGGCGTCACGACCAACTACTTCGGCGTACCAGGTGCCGCCGAGCACGCGATGGCGATGTACACCCGGGACCAGGCTCTGTCGGTGCGGGACGACCTGTTCGGCAAGCTCGAGCGCCTGGCGCAGGCGGTTGCCGCCGGGGAGCGCGACGAGGACCCCACGGTGGTCGTGGTCGGTGCCGGCGCCACCGGCGTGGAGATGGCAGGCTCGCTGGCCGAGATGGGCAACACGGCGATGCCCGTGGCCTATCCCGAGCTCGCGCACCGCAGGGCCAGGGTGATCCTCGCCGAGATGGGGCCGCATGTCCTCGCACCCTTCCATCCCAAGCTACGCGAGTACACCGCTCGGGAGCTGCGCGAACGAGGTGTCGACCTGCGGCTCAACACCGCCGTGAAGGCGGTGCACTCCGACGGCGTCGAGCTCGACGACGGCGAGCGCATCCACGCCGGCACCGTCATCTGGGCCGCCGGGGTCACAGCCCCCGACATCGTGAAGAAGTGGGGTCTCCCGCAGGGCCGCAACGGCCGGGTGGAGGTAGGCGCGGACCTCAGCCTCGCCGGACACCCGGAGGTGTTCGTGGTCGGCGACCTCGGAGTCGACCCGAGCGACCCGTTGCCGCAGCTGGCCCAGCCGGCGATCCAGGGCGGCAAGCACGCCGCCCGGCAGATCCTGCGGTTGACCGGTGGAGAGGTCGCCCAGGACTTCCACTACTTCGACAAGGGCATCATGGCAACCATCGGCCGCGGCTCGGCGATCGCCGAGCTGCGTGGTGGAGTGCGGCTGCGAGGCGTCCTCGCGTGGCTGGCGTGGCTGGTCCTGCACATCCTCAGCCTGCTCGGTGGCCGCAACCGGCTGGTGACCATGCTCAACCTGTCGGCCCGGTACCTCACCTGGCCGCGCAACCTCAACGTCATCGTCGGCGACTGACTCCCCCGCCGACTGAACGACGGGCTCGCACGCAGCGAGGTTCCGGGCCAGACTGGCAGGCATGGCCGAAAACAGAGTGCTTCAGATGATGCCGGCGGCGCTGGACGCGTTCGGGGTCAAGGTGCACAGGGTCGACGTCGGTCGGTGGGACTCGGGGACCCCATGCACTGCCTGGACCGTGCGCGACCTCGTCAACCACGTCACCGCCGAACAGCTGTGGGCACCGCACCTGCTACGGGGGGAGACCATGGAGCAGGTGGGTGACCGCTACGACGGCGACGTGCTCGGCAACGAGCCCCTGACGGCCTGGGACCAGGCCGCGGCCGATGCCCGCCGTGCTTGGGCCTCGCTGGACGGCGGTCTTCAGGCAGTGCACACGTCGATGGGTGAGATCCCGGTCGAGGACTACGCCGAACAGATGCACATGGACCTCGTCGTACACGGATGGGACCTCGCCAGCGGCGCCGACATCGACACCACGATGGCGCGGGACGCCGTCGAGCACGTCCTGCGGTACGTCGAACCGCGCGCGGACGAGCTGTCCGGCTACGGCGTCTTCGCAGCACCCGTACCCACCGACTCCGACGACTCCGCCGACCGGCTGCTCGCGATGCTCGGCCGCGACCCCCGCTGACCGGGCTCAGGACGGCCCGTGGTGCGGCCCGGGTCAGGTGCTCGTGTCGAGGACCGCCCAGACAACCTTGCCGGAGTCCGAGGTCGGCTGCACCCCCCAGGCCCGGCACACCGACGACACCAACAGCAGGCCGCGACCCGAGCCCTTGATGTCCGGCTGCTCCCCGGGTGCCGGCGACACAGGGTCACCGTCTCTTACGGCGATCCGGAGTCGTCCCGAGAACTTGCTGATCGTCAGGGTGACCGCGGTATCCGCGTGCAGCACCGCATTGGTCACGAGCTCACTGGCGACGAGGCACGCATGACCGGTCACCGAGCGGGCGTGCCAGCGTAGGCAAGCGCGCGCCACGAAGGCCCGGGCGGACCTGGGGGCGGTCAACCCCGGCTCCAGCGTCACCGTGGCGTGCTCGGCGGGTGGGAGCGCGGCCAGCATGGCCTCGACGGTCTCGACCGACGGGCCCACAACCAGACGACGTGGCTGGAGCCCGCGAAACAGCCGGGACCGCAGACGCGCGTCAACGCAAGCCACGCCGATCGCGGTCCCCGGCCAGTCCTGCTGGTACCGGGCGACCGACCGCAGACTCTCCACCAGCTCAGCGGAGACGGCGCCGACAGGTGACAGGTCGCACATCAGCGAACGCGGCTGCTCGGCGAGAGCGGCCATCGTCTCGTGCTGGAGACGCTTAGCGTCGAGTGGGTCACCGCCGGAAAGATGCAGCGTGACCCGCCGAGCAAACGGGGTCTGCTCGGCTCCGAGATCCACCTGGATCATCGACACATCCCTGATCTCCCCCCCGGCCGAGAGGACCAGCCATCAACGACTGGCCTCCCGGTGCATCCTCCGGTTGCCTCACCCTACGCCAGCTCGCAACCGCACGGTCCGGACATGGAGGCACCAACGCCGCGAAAACGGTCCTCACCACGGCCGAAACGAGTCCTCGCGGCCAACCCAACGCAGCATCGACGTGACGGTCGGTGACACTTGGTGAAAAGCCGGTGTGAGGCATGCCGCACCCCTCGCGAACGCTCCAGCTCTCGGGTACGGTTGCCGCCGAGTTGCTCGTCGGGGGCGACCGCGATGGTCGGCAGGCGCCGACCGATCACTGCCATGTGTGACGGCGGGCAGTGTTGGTAGGACGGGCCGTCGGTGACCACCACGATCACCGTGCGCGCCCGGTTCATGTGGTCAAAGCACTGGGTGGGGCTCTGCGACATGTTGTTGCGCAGAGCCCTTCTTGGCGTGCGTCAGCAACATCTCGGGGACCACGAAGCAGCAGTTCGAGGGAGTCGAGTTTTGCATAGACGCAGGCGTCGGTTCGGCATCATCCGGGCATTGTCCGCGCTGATCGGCGTAACCGCGGTCGTGGTCGCCGGCGTGGGCGCCTGGGACGCCGCTGGTGACAGGCAGGTGCAGGCTTTGGGGACACCGGAGATGTCTGCCGCGGAGGCCAAGGTCATCCGTGTCCGGCAGGCGCACGCCGCCCGGCGTGCCGAGGTGCAGCAGGCCAGCCGCTCGTACACACGGACGGGTCTGGCGCAGTCCGAGCGCAGGACGGTCCGAGCGGCCGAGCGGGACGCCAGGGTGCGCGAGGCAAGCCTGACCAACCTCGACCGGGCGGCGAACGAACGCAGCCAGGAGATCCGGGAGGAGCTGCAGCGCCAACGGCGGCTCGAGCGCCAGCGTGAGCGCGAGCGGCAACGTGAGCTGGCCCGCCAGCGCCGGATCGAGGCAATGAACCGGTGGGTCGTCCCGGTGACCGGCTACGAGATCACCGCCACCTTCGGAACGGGGGGCGGCCTGTGGTCGTCCGACCACACCGGCCTGGACCTCGCAGCCGCCGAGGGAACCCCCGTCGGATCGACCGCCGACGGTGAGGTGACCTCCACCGAGTACGACGGGGCGTTCGGCAACAAGGTGGTCGTCACGCACGACGACGGGACCCAGACGTGGTACTGCCACCTGTCGAGCTTCGCCGTCGGCCCCGGCGAATCCGTCGGGCCGGGTACGACGATCGGCTATGTCGGCATGACCGGCAACACCACCGGTCCCCACCTCCATCTCGAGGTGCACCCCGGCGGTGGCGGACCCGTCGACCCGTACTCCTACCTGCAGGAACGGGGTGCCCTCTGACCGGGTGCTGCGACGCCGGCAAGCGTTGACGTTCCTGTGACGCGGTCCGAGCAATCTTTCAATCAGACGAGGCCCGACCCGAGACGGGCACTCGGCCCGGCGCCCCGCCGCTCATCTGCCCCCAGATGCGGCGGGGCGTCCTTTGCGGGTGGTGTCGTGGTCGATGCCGAGCACCTCGTCGATGGTCCTCTGTGACATCGGGCCGTCGGCCTCGGACGCGGCGATCATCAGGTCCGTCGCGATCTGGATCTCGACCAGTACGTCGGAGTCGTGCAGCTCGACCTCGAACTTGTCGTTTGCCCCCACGATGCCCACGATCCATCTTTCGGCCTTGAAGAGCAACCGGCCTCGCCGCAGAAGGCGGGCGGTCATGGAGTTGGAAGCGCCCCGCCGCAGTCAGGGACATGCGACGGGGCACCGACGACCCGGGCGACCCGTCTCGGGTAGGTCGCCTCGACTGTCTCCTTCAGTGTGCCTGCGGGAGCGGACCTTTGAGGTGGTTTTGCCGTATACGGCGCACAGGTCCATCGCCAACCCCAGCTCTTGGTCGCTCACCGTGACCCTCCAGCTACCACGCGCAGCGCGGCTTCACTGGTTGTAGACGATGTGCCAAGATGTGCCGGGCTGCGACCGGACGTGCCTGACATCAGAGCACGAGGGTGACAGCGAGCCACGCGAGGGGTGCGCGTGACAGGTGGGGCCTGGTGCCCAAGGGTCACCGGGAGGTGGCTCGCTTCGCCGCGGGCGCGACCGGGTAACTGACAAAGCAGCTTGGCAAGGTTCCGCTCCCACCTGAGGTGAACCCGATGACCGACCACGGATCGACGACGACCGAAGAGACCTCGCACACGGCGCTCGAGGCGCGCATCCACGCCCTCGAGACCGATCTGACCGAGGCCCAGGAGCGGTTGGCCGCCTACGAGGAGCCGAGCGCCGGTGCCAACCGGACGGCGCAGATCCTGCGTCTCGCCGAGGAGCAGGCCCACGAGGTGCGGGACAAGGCAGTCCGCGACGCCGGAGAGTGGCGGGAGCAGGCGCGCCGCGACGCGGCGGCCCTGCGGGCTGAGGCCGAGCGTGAGATCGCAGACCTACGGGTGCAGGCACTCGCCGAGGTGGATGAGAGACGCCAGCGCGACAATGCGGAGCTCACCGAACAACGGCGGGTCGTCGCGGCCGAGGCCGATGAGCTCGTCGCGTCGGTCTGGTGGATGGCTGAGCGGGTGCGCCTGGCGGCGGGTCAGGAGGCCCGCGACCTTCCGGCCAGCGTGCGCGAGGGGGCCGGACAGGACAGGGAGGGCGTCAGCCGCGAGGACGTCGAGACCGCGACCGCCGTGTCAGAGGAGGAGCAGCGGCTGGCACGGGACGCCAGCCAGCGCCGCATGGCGGACGCCGCCGAGCAGGCCCACCGCACTCGACAGCATGCAGAGGCCGACGCCGAGCGGATCGTGCAGGACGCCCGGAGGCAGGCCGAGGAGCGGCTCGCGCAGGCACGCGCGGAGGCCGCGCATATCCTCGCCGAGAGCACGGCGGAGCGCGAGCGCGCTTGGTCGCAGACACATCGCGAGGTCGAAGCCCTGAGCCGTCAACGCGACGGCATCGTCACCCGGTTGACCGAGCTCACCCGGCTCGAGTCGCAGTTCGACGATTCCGTGGTTCCCGATGGTGTTCCCCGGCAGCGCACGGAGCGGGAGCGGGGCTGAGCCGTCCTGTTCATGAGGTTGCACGTGATGGGCGCATGGTTGTCTCGTCTTCTCCCCCCGCTGTCTCCGCGCGGCCCCGAGCCCGCGCATGCCAGACGGTTGGCGGTGGTGGGGCTGGCCGTCCTGCTCGCGGCCGGGCTCGCCGGTGA
>JBOHDD010000523.1:0-2146 GCA_050699155.1 Nocardioidaceae bacterium | reverse complement strand
AGCTGGCTGTGGTCGAACGCGGCCCGCGCCTCGGGGTCGCCGCCGAGCTCCACCTCGGCCACCGCTCCGCGTCCGTACGCGAACAGCACCAGCTCGCTGGGCAGTCCGCGAACGACGAGCGTCGGCTCGCCGGCCTTCACCCGGCGTACGGCGGTGATGTCGCTGCGCGCCAGCTCGACACCGACGGCGGAGCCACGGGTGAGCAGCCTGCCGAGTGCCCCGAGCCGAGACCACAGCACCGTCTGGTCGTGCTGCTCGAGGTCACGGGCCTGCCACTCCGGCCGGCCGCGGCGGACGTCCTCGTGGTGGATGAAGTACTCGATCGTGTTCACCATCCGGTCGACGCGCGCCGGCCGGAACAGCGACAGCCGTGGCGGCCCCTGGCGTACCCGGTCGACGAGCTCGGCGTAACCCACCTGCGACTTGAGCCGGTCCATCCCCCGGTCGACCAGCGCCTCCAGCCGTGGGAGCACGATGCCCGGCGCCGACAGGGGCGAGCCCTCGCGCAGCACCAGATGCGCCGCCAGGTCGTACGTCGTCCAGCCTTCGCAGAGCGTGGGTGCGTCGGGGCCGACGTCGTCCATCAGGTCGCAGAGTGCTGCTCGCTCGCGCTGGGAAAGTGCGGTCATGCGCTCGATCGTATGCCGGTGCAGGACAATGGGGCCCGTGACCACACCCCCTCGCGCCGACTCGTCCCTGGATCCCACGATCGCCGCCAGCCTGAAACGGGACCAGGACGGCCTGGTGACCGCCGTCGTGCAGCAGCACGGCAGCCGCGAGGTCCTGATGGTCGGCTGGATGGACGACGAGGCGCTGCATCGCACGCTCACCACCGGCAGGGCGACCTACTGGAGCCGCTCCCGGCAGCGGTACTGGGTCAAGGGCGAGACCTCCGGCCATCGGCAGTGGGTGCGCGAGGTTCGGCTCGACTGCGACGGCGACTCCCTGCTCGTGGTGGTGGACCAGGAGGGTGCGGCCTGCCACACCGGTGACCGCACCTGCTTCGACGCACACACGCTGCTCCCGGCCGGTGGCGGCGACCCGGCGGGTGGCCGGGGATGAGACGCGAGCTCGCCGTCTGCCTCGCCGTCGGCCTGCTCGGCGGCGGTCTGGTGCTGCTCGGTGCCGACCGGCCGTGGGACTCCGCCCCTGTCGCGCCCTCGGTGACCGGCGACCAGGTGAACCCGGTGGGCTCGCTGGCGTCGTCCCTGGGAGCCGTGCTGCTCCTGGGCACGATCGTGGTCGCGGTCACCCGCACGGTCGGCCGCCGGCTTGCCGGTGCCGTGGTGGCGCTGGGGGCGATCGCGACGGCAGGCGTCGCGGTCACCGCCGAGGGTTCGTGGTCCGTGTGGAGGGTGGCCGTCCTTGCGGGCGCGGTTCTCGGCCTGCTGGCCGGGGCGTCGGCCGTGACCCGGGGACAGCGGTGGTCGATGATGAGCCAGCGGTACGACGCACCGACCGCACCGGAGCGGGAGCCGGCCGGCGACCCCTGGCGTGCGCTCGACCGCGGCGACGACCCCACGCTGTAACCGGGTGCACGATCCCGGCACAATGGCTACGAACGCTTCCGCCCAGCCCAGCACGAAGGAGCCCTCCGGCATGGCCGACAACCACGGTTCGACCCCGGCCGCGTGGGTCACCGTCTTCCTCGCGCTGGTCGCGTTCGTGGTCGGTGGGATCGCGCTCGTCTTCGACCCGGTCAACTGGGTGCTGTTCTGGATCGGGGTCGCCCTGCTGCCGGTCGCGATGCTGGTGGGCAAGGCGATGTCGGCGATGGGTCTCGGCGCCGCCGAGCATGAGCGGCAGGTCTGACCGCGGGGTGGTCGTCTCCCGGCTGACCGCTCCTGCCGCTACTGCGGCGGGTCTGCTTGCCGCGGTGGCGCTGCTGCACGTGCGTGACCCTCACCAGAGTGGCAGCTACGCCTTCTGCCCGTGGCTGGCCCTCACCGGGACCTACTGCCCGGGCTGCGGCGGGTTGCGGGCGGTCAACGACCTCACGCACACCGACGTCGCCGACGCGCTTTCCAGCAACCTGCTGGTGGTCGCCCTCGTCCCGGTGGCCGCGTTGCTCTGGGTGGGCTGGGCACGGGCACGATGGCGTGGACGAGACTTCACCTCACCGCTGTTGGCCAAACCGGTGGCCTGG
>JBOHDD010000522.1:0-5132 GCA_050699155.1 Nocardioidaceae bacterium | reverse complement strand
ACGTGGCGAGCAGCACGTGCTTCACGCCGCTCTGGGCAAGCTTGCCGACCTGGTGGGCGAGGAACGGGACACCGGCCACCGGCAACAGGTGCTTGGGGTGCTCGACCGTCAGCGGGCGCAACCTGGTTCCGAGCCCGCCGGCCACGATGATCGCCTCCACAGCACCTCCTCCGACACATCGTGGCATGCCCACCGCAGGCGACCAAGTACCCTCGCGCGCATGACCGCCACGACGATCCCCGACCTGTTGGCCTGCCTGCTCTCCGTCGACCCGGCCCGGCCCCTGCTGACGTTCTACGACGACGCGACCGGTGAGCGGGTCGAGCTGTCGGTGAAGTCGTTCGACAACTGGGTGGCGAAGACGGCCAACCTGCTGCAGGACGAGCTGTCGGCGGACCCCGGCGACCACGTCGCGCTGTGGCTGCCGACCCACTGGCAGTCCGCGGTGTGGGTGTGCGCGGCGGCGGCCTGCGGTGTCGTCATCAGCCACGACCCCGGTCTGGAGACCACCGCCGACGTCGTGGTCTGCGGGCCGGACACGCTCGCGGAGGCGACAGGGTCCGGAGTGCGGGAGGTGGTGGGGTTGTCGCTGCGGCCGATGGGACAGGGGTTCGACACGGCCGTGCCCGACGGCGTCACCGACTACGCCACCACCGTGCTGGCCCAGGGCGACACCTTCCTTGCGTTCGGCGCACCCGATGGTGACGCACCGTTCGTAGTCTCGCGTGACGGCTCGACCTCGCAACGCGAGCTGCTCGCACAGGCAAGGCAGGGCGCCGAGACCCTGGGGTTGTATCCCAACGGGCGGCTGCTGTGCGACGCCAACCCGGTTGTCGCCTCGGGCTTCGCCGGCGGCGTTCTTGCGGCGATGGTCACCGGCGGCTCCGTCGTACTCACCCGGAACCCCGACCCTGCCGCGATCGACGGGCGGGCGGCGCAGGAGCGCATCACCGCCCAATGGTGGTCGGGTCGCTAGGGTTGCGCCCATGACTGTGCTCGTTACCGGCGGTGCCGGCTACATCGGTGCCCACGTCGTACGCCTGCTGCAGAAGCGCGGTGACCGGGTCGTCGTCGTCGACGACCTGAGCACCGGCAACGCGCAGCGCGTGGGCGACGCGACCCTCGCGAACATCGACATCTCCACCGACGCTGCCATCGAGCAGCTCACCGGCAGCATGCGGGAGCACCAGGTGGACTCCGTGATCCACATCGCCGCCAAGAAGCAGGTGGGCGAGTCGGCGGAGCGCCCAGCCTGGTACTACCACCAGAACGTCGGCGGTACGGCGCACCTGCTGCAGGCTATGGAGCAGTGCGGGGTCTCCCGGATGATGTTCTCCTCATCCGCGGCCACCTACGGGTTGCCGGATGTCCCCGCGGGCGCGGTACTGGACGAGGACGCGCCACCACGACCGATCAGCCCGTACGGCGAGACGAAGCTGGTGTGTGAGTGGATGATCCGGGCCGCCGGTGCGGCCTGGGGTCTGCGCTCGGTGAACCTGCGCTACTTCAACGTCGCCGGTTCAGGCTGGCCCGACCTCGGGGACCCGGGTGTCTTCAACCTGATCCCGATCGCCCTGCGAGCACTGACCAGTGGCAGGCAGCCGATCGTGTTCGGCGACGACTACGACACCGCCGACGGCACCTGCATCCGCGACTACGTGCACGTGGTCGACCTGGCCGACGCCCACCTGGCGGCGCTGGACTACCTCGACCGCGACGACCGTCCGCACGACGTCTTCAACGTCGGCACGGGCACGGGCGCATCGGTGACCGACGTGCTGCGGCAGATCGCGACCTCGACCGGCCTGGACGTCTCCCCCACCGTCGGTCCCCGGCGCCCCGGTGACCCCGCCGCGCTGGTCGCGGACGTGGCGCGGATCCAGCAGGCGCTGGGGTGGCAGGCCTCCCACGACCTGCCCGAGATCGTCGACTCCGCGTGGCAGGCCTGGCCGCGCTGACCATCACCACCACCTGACGGGTCGGCGGTCAGCCGAGGAGGTCGTAGCGGCGCATGCCGTCAGCGACGTACTGGCGTGCCTGCAGCCCACCGGACCTGCCGGCGAACAGCCACAGCCGGCCGTTGCGCCGCTCGCGCGCGAGCAGATCCGGATGCCAGTCACCGTCGAAGTCGCCGACGCCGACGATGCGGTCGTAGGCGGCGAAGCTCCCGGTGTTCATCTCGACGGGACGGCCGAGCTTGCCGGTTCTCGTTCCGGGTATCAGCCACAGCCGCTGGCTCGGTGTACGCCGTACGATCAGGTCCGGTCGCGAGTCGTCGTTCCAACGGCCGGCCGCGACGACGCGGTCGGTCCTGAACAGGCCACCACGAGCCACGTAGCGCGCCTTGTGACCGGTCCTGCCGTTGCCGGGGTAGACCCGGATGCTCCCGTCGCCGTCCCGCGCGACCAGGTCGGGCAGGCCGTCGCCGGAGATGTCGCCCGGCGCGACGATGTCGGTCCTGGCCCCCCAGCCCTTCCACATCTGCACCCGCGGCGCGAACCCTCCGGCGGCGTTGCCCCGATACAGCCACATGGCTCCGGAGACCGCGGAGCGGGCGACCGCGTCCGCGTGCCCGTCGCCGTTCCAGTCGCCGACGAACGCCGCGAAGTCGGCGTTGCCGGCCGTCCGGCCGGTGACCGTCGGACCCTGGAGCCAGCGAGTGCCCTTCGCGGAGAGCACGACCCCGGACCCCGCCCGTGTCCGTGCCAGCACGTCGGGCTGACCGTCACCGGTCAGGTCACCCATCGTGGTCAGCCGGTCGAGGTCACGCCACGACCTCCAGCCACCGAAGCGCGGCCCGACGACGCCGTCGCGGCGCGTCCTGTAGACCCACGTGCGACCGGAGTCGCGGTCACGCGCCACGACATCGGGCCGTCCGTCGCCGGTGACGTCCTGCCCGGCCACCGCGAGGTCCATGCCCTTCCACCCGCGGTCGATCACCCGGGGCCGCCCGACCCGCCCGTCGCCGCGCCCCGGGAAGAGCAGCAGCTGGCGACCGCGCCGTGCGACCAGGTCCCGAGTGCCGCTGCGGTCGAGGTCGCCGGCGCCGCTCAGCAGGCGGAGGTCACCTCCGTCGCGGATCAGCAGCCGCCTGCGACCCCAGCCCGCGTCCTGCTGCCCGGGGTACAGCCAGACCTTCCCGGTGCGTGCGTCACGGGCCACCAGGTCCGGGCGCCGGTTGCCGACCATGTCACCGACACCGGCGAGTGCGTCGGCCCCGGCGAACCGTCTCGTCCTCCCGCGCTCCGCGCCGAACCGGCCGTCCCGACGACCCGGCCGGATCTTCGACACCTTGGTGTCGTCGTTGCGGAGCAGCAGGTCGGGCAGCCCGTCGCCGGTGACGTCGCCGACACCCGTCATCAGGCTGGTGTTGCTCGCCGACCTGAGCACCGTGCGCCGGGCCCTGAACCCTGGCCCGCCGTCACCGGTGAGCACGTCCAGCCCGTCGGTCGAGGTCTGCCGCGCCAGCAGGTCGGGGAAGCCGTCGGCCTGCAGGTCGCGCAGCTCCCCGAGGGGAGTCGGCGGGACAGGGGGCGGCGTAGGCGTCGGCTCCGGAGTCGGCTCGGGGGTGGGCTCCGGCGGCGGACTGTCGGCCTGCTGCCGCGCGAGTGCACGGCGACGGATGGCCGGCAGCCGGCCGTAGAGGTGCCGCCCCGGGCAGGCGGTGGACCCGGCGTCGCGGTGCCCGCTGATCACCCGGAACCGCCGCCCCTCCAGCCGCCGGGTCCCGTTCGCGGGGATGCCGTGCCGGCCGAGCTTCCAGGCCATCAGCCGGGCGTACGCACCGATCACCCTGCTCGACGGGCGGGCGGTCTCGAAGTTGCCGATCGCCGACATCGCGAACGAGACGTGGTTGTAGCCGTAGGTGTGCGCGCCGATCACCGGGCGCCGCACACCGCCGTACCGTCCCTCCCAGATCCGGCCGAAGCGGTCGACCAGGAAGTTGTAGCCGATGTCGCTCCAGCCGTTGCTGCGGGTGTGGTACGCGTAGATGCCGCGGATGATCCCCGGAACCTCCCGCCGGCTGTAGCCGTTGGCGTTCACCGTGTGGTGCACGAACCCGGCCCGGATCCGCCCGTAGTCCGGCGTACCCGACCGCATCCGTTCGTTGGCGCCCCACTGGCGGCGCGAGAAGATCCGCGGCCGCGGTGCCTGCACGGTGGAGCCCTGCAGCGTGGTGGCCTGCAGCGTCGTCGTCGCCGGACCGCTGGTGGTCGCCACCGCCCCGGTCGAGATCGCGGGCGGGCCGACCTGCGCGTCCGCCGTGGCCGCACCCGGGTCGACGACGCTCAGCTCGAGGTCACGCGGCGCCTCGCCCGACGGACTGATCGCGCGCACCTGCACGGCTCCCACCTCACCCACCACGAGGGGGGCGCTCCCGGCACGCGAGCCGGCCGCTTCGGCCGTTCCGGGGTCGGGCGCGTGGTCCGCGTCGAAGGGTAGCTCCTCCCAGTCCGACCAGGAGCCGTGCTCCCGGGTGCGTACCCGCAGGGTCATGTCCCTCGGCTGGAGGCCCTGCCAGGTGACGCCGACGACGCCGTACCCCTCGACGGGCTGCGGGGCGCTCTGCGCGGCCAGGCGCGGCGCGCCACGACGGTCCCTGTCGGGGACCGGCACCTCCCGCACCTCGGGCGTGACCGGGGTGCGCGAGACGGGTGCCGTGGTCAGGGCGTACGCCGGACGGGCAGCGGGGGTCGCACCGGCCGAGATGCCCTGGACCAACGGCAGGACGACCGCGAGGGAGGTGAGGAGGGCAGCAGCGGAGCCGGCAAGGCGCGGCGGACCGGAGGACATGGTGGCTCCAGGAGGTGGGGGTAACTTGAACCCCAAACATCACGGCAGTCACATATGCCCGCAACCGGTTCGGTTGAACTACAAGGATGGAACTCTCCCGGTATGTGCACGCCGGGAATGCCGTCAGAAGTCCGACTCGTCCTCGGTGTCGTCGGGCTCGTCGTGCATGAACGCCACGGCGTCGGCGGGGTCACCGTCGAACGCGAGCGAACCCTGCTCGAGCACCAGCGCGCGGTCGCAGAGCTTCTGCACCTGCTTGGTGTTGTGGGTGACCAGGAAGATCGTGACGCCGTCCTGCTGGAGCTGGCGGATCTTGCGCATGCACTTGCGCTTGAACG
>JBOHDD010000521.1:0-2329 GCA_050699155.1 Nocardioidaceae bacterium | reverse complement strand
GGGTGGTCGGCGTACTCCACGATCTTCCAGGCGTGGGTGGGGTCGTTCACGTGCCGGCCCCACGCCAGTGCCTCGTAGGCCAGCACGATGCCGTGCGCCGAGGCGCGCTCGGCGAGGAGGTGCAGCTGCTCGGCGAGTCGGGTGTCGTCGTACACCGCATCCTCGGAGACGCTGGAGCACAGCAGCAGGCGGTCCGTGCCCAGCTCCGCGGTCAGGGCGAGCTTGCGCTCCGCACGACGCAGGTTGGACCGGAACCGCTCGTCCGAGACCGAGTCGAGGTCGCGGAAGGGCTGGTAGAGGTCGATGGTCAACCCGAGGTCCGCGGCCAGCCGGCGTACGTCGGAAGGGCGCAGCGGGCTCGCGACCAGATCGTTCTCGAAGATCTCGACCCCGTCGAACCCCGCGTCGGCGACAGCGACGAGCTTGTCCTGCAGGGTGCCGCTCAGTGAGACGGTGGCGATGGACTTGCGCATCAGCCCTCCGGGACTCCTGACGTGCCTGGGCCCGCCGGGGTGCCGGCGACCAGCTCGGCGAAGTGCAAGGTCATCCGATCGGGGTCGGGGACGACCCCGCTGAACAGCTCGAACGCGTCGACGGCCTGGTACACCGCCATCCCGCCGCCATCGAGGGTGCGGCACCCACGACTCCGGGCCAGCTGGACCAGCTCGGTCTCGAGTGGCCGGTAGACGATGTCGGCCACCCAGTGCTCCGCTCGCAGCAGTGCGGCGGGCAGGGGGAGTCCCGGGTGGGCCGCCATGCCGGTGGGTGTGGCGTGCACGAGTCCGTCGGCCGCGGCCAGCAACCGGTCGAGCCGTTGCGTCGGCGCGGCGGCTGCCCGTCTCCGCCCGAACCGTTCACGCAACGCTCTGGCGAGCAGGTCGGCGCGGCCGGGGTCGGTGTCGACGACGGTCACCAGGTCCGCTCCGAGGGTGAGCAACGCATGGGCCACCGCGGCACCGGCGCCGCCGGCCCCGAGCAGCACGACATCCTGCGTGGCGACGTCGGGGAGCCCGCGGGCGAAGCTGTGCGCGAAGCCGGACCAGTCGGTGTTGTGGCCGACCGCGCGCGGTCCCTCGAACACCACGGTGTTCACCGCGCCGAGGGCGACGGCATCGGGGGAGAGCGCGTCCAGATGGTCGATCACCAGCTGTTTGCAGGGATGGGTGATGTTGAGGCCGGTGAATCCCGTCCGGTGTGCCGACCCCACCAGGGTGCCCACGTCGGCGGGCGTCAGCCCGAGCTCGGTGATGTCGAACCGCTGGTAGACGCAGCGCAGGCCGAGCCGGTCGGCCTCCCGCTCGTGCAGGGCCGGGGTGAGGCTGGTGGCGATCCCGGCACCCACGAGGCCGGCCAGGACATGGTTGCGGTAGCCGTCCACCGACGCGTTCTCCTCCGGCTAATGTACGAACTGGTACGTTAGTTATAGTGCACCCCCTGGGTCGTTGTGAACCCCCCGGCCGGAGATTTCATAGGGTGTGCAGGCAGCTCGAGACGATCCGAGGGAGTCGAATGGCAGCCGCGAAGGCGGGGTCCACCGCCGTACCGGAGCGCCAGCGCGACCCGGAGCGCACCCGCGCGGAGATCCTCGACGTTGCCACCCGCGAGTTCGCCTCGCACGGGTACGCCGGTGCGCGGGTGGACGAGATCGCCGCCCTGACCCGGACCACCAAGCGGATGATCTACTACTACTTCGGTGGCAAGCAGCAGCTCTACGTCGCGGTGCTCGAGCGGGCCTACACCACGATTCGTGAGGCCGAGCAGCAGGCCGACGTCGAGGACCTCGACCCCGCCTCGGCGATCCGGCGCATCGCCGAGCTGACGTTCGACCACCATGAGGCCCATCCGGACTTCCTGCGCCTGGTCAGCATCGAGAACATCCACCACGGTGAGCACATCGCACGCTCCGAGAAGCTGCGCAACCTGAACACCCCGGTGGTGGACCTGATCGCGAACATCCTCGAGCGTGGCCACCGGGAGAGTGTCTTCCGTGAGGACGTGGACGCCCTCGACGTGCACATGCTGGTCAGCTCCTTCTGTGTGTTCCGCGTGGCCAACCGGCACACGTTCGGCACCATCTTCGGCCGCGACCTCGTCGACCCCAGCAGGCGTGACCATTACCGCAGGATGCTCGGCGACCTGGTGGTGGACTACCTGACGAGCCCGGCGGGGTAGGGCGCGGAGTAGCCGCTCGTCGTGGGGATCCCTGCTACGAACCCCGTTCGTCGCGGGGGTCCCCCGGTACGAACCTAACGGGGCTCTTCACGAACGAGGGTGTAGTTGTGGCTTGAAGCCGCCGGTCTCGAGCAGGGATCGGGCGATGTAGTTGGTC
>JBOHDD010000520.1:0-5241 GCA_050699155.1 Nocardioidaceae bacterium | reverse complement strand
TGGCGATCGCGGGCCCCGAGCTCAACCGGATGCTGCGCGAGGCCCTGGCCAGCGTCGGTTGAGCCGGCCGAGCCGTCCGGCACGGGACGACAGCGGATCCGCCGTCGTCGACTTCGTGCTCGTGATGGTCGTGGTCGTCCCGTTGTTCCTCGGGATCCTGCAGGTGGCACTCGTGCTCCATGTGCGCAACACCGCTGTCTCCGCAGCGGCCGAGGGAGCCCGGTATGCCGCCACCTTCGACCGCGGGCCGGAGGACGGTGCGGCGCGTACCAGCGCCGTTGTCGCCGACGTGCTGTCGCCCCGGTTCGCCCGGGGCGTCCGCTCCGCGGAGACGACCGTGGACGGACTGCCCGGCGTCGTCGTGGAGGTCGACCTGCGGGTGCCGGCACTGGGCATCTGGGGCCCCGGTGTCGACCTGACGGTGGACGCGCACGCGGTCGAGGAAGCCCCGCCGTGAGCCGGCGCAACCAGGCTCGCAGCGCGCAGGAGGGCAGCGCCGTGGTCGAGGTCACCTGGCTCACCATCCTGCTCCTGGTCCCGCTGGTCTACCTCGTCCTGAGCGTGTTCGAGGTGCAGCGGGCAGCGTTCGGGCTGACCACGGCGAGCACGGCGGCTGGTCGGGCCTTCGTGCTCTCGCCGGACCAGGACACCGCACGTGCCCGTGCTGCCAACGCGGCGGCGGTCGCGCTCCGCGACCAGGGGATCGACCCCGCCGCGACCGGCCTGGGCATCACGTGTGAGCCCCACCCGCAGGCGTGTCTGCAGTCCGGGTCGGTGGTCGTGGTGTCCCTCGAGGTGGGTGTGCCGCTGCCCTTGGTGCCTGCGGTGTTCGGAGCGGGCACACCGAGCGTCCGCGTCAGCAGCACACACCGGTCGCCGTACGGCACCTTCCGGGAGGCCCGGCCATGACCGGCCGCGACCACCGCGCGACCGAGCGGGGACAGGCGGCGCTGCTGATCATCGGGTTCTTCCTGGTCGGTGTGATGCTCGTCGGCGTCGTCGTCGACGCCTCGGCCGCCTACCTGCGTCGGGCGGCACTGAACGGCCTTGCCGACGGCGCGGCTCTGGCGGCGGCGGACGGCGTCCAAGGCGAGCAGGTCTACACCGACGGCCTCGGCGACATCGCCGAGATCGACCCGTTCGCGGCCCGGTCCCACGTCGCGACCTACCTCGCCGAGACACGCGCCCACACCAGGTTCCCGGGTCTGGTGTGGGCCGTGGAGCCCGCGGGTGACTCTGTCACGGTGCGGTTGTCGGCGCCGCTCGAGCTGCCGATACCGCCGCCCGGCTGGTTCGCCGACCCGTGGGTCGACGGGGTCGCGTCGGCCGTCGTACCGGTGGGGTGAGGCGTCGCGATGCTAGCGTCGCCGGAGAGCGTCGACGCTGGGAGGTCTCGTGGTGGACACGCCGATGACGGTGGGACGGGGAGCGCGCAGGGTCATCTGCCTGCACGGGTGGTTCGGCTCGTCGGCCGGGTGGGGCGGTTGGCCCGACCTGTTGGACGGGGACGCCTTCACCTACGCCTTCACCGACTACCGCGGCTACGGCCGGCGACGGGACGAGCGTGGGGACTACTCCCTGGAGGAGATCGCCACCGACACACTCGCCGCGGCCGACGCGCTGGGCTGGTCCGAGTTCAGCCTGGTCGGCCACTCCATGGGCGGCACCGCGATGCAGCGGGTCTACACGCAGGCGCCGGACCGGGTCGAGGCGATGGTCGGAATCTCGCCGGTGCCTGCCACCGGGGTGCCGTTCGACGAGGACGGCTGGGCGCTGTTCAGCGGCGCCGCCGAACAGGACGACTACCGTTACGCGATCATCGACTTCACCACCGGCAACCGGCTGTCGCCGGTGTGGCTGCGGCAGATGGTGGGCCACTCGATCGACGGCTCGACGCGGGAGGCCGTCGGGGGCTACCTGAACGCGTGGGCCAAGACCGACTTCTCGGCCGAGATCGCGGGGAGCAAGGTTCCGGTGAAGGTGGTCGTGGGCGAGCACGACCCAGCACTGGGTGCGCCGGTGATGGAGCAGACGTTCCTCGACCACTACCCGAACGCCGACCTCGAGGTGCTGGCCAACGCTGGTCACTACGCGATGTTCGAGACGCCGGTCGCGCTGGCCACCTCCGTCGAGGCGTTCCTGCGCCGGTGACCGGCGCGCGCGACCCGGTGGGCCCACGTCTGGTCGACGAGGGCGTGCAGGCGGCGACGGCGCGGCTGCACGACCCGCGCACCTATACGCACGGCGTGCCCTACGACGACCTCGCCCGCCTGCGCCGTGCGTACGGCGTCGTACCCGTCGAGGAGCCGGCCATCCTCGGGGCCACGCCCGGGCCCGGCTACTGGCTGGTGCTGCGGCACGCCGACGTACAGCGGGTGCTCACCGACCCGGTGACGTTTTCCTCCGCCGCCGGCGGCACCCAGATCCGCGACCCGGCGCGGTCGGCCGACCTGGCCTACGTGCGCCGGATGATGCTGAACATGGACCCGCCGGAGCACTCCCGGCTGCGCCGGATGGTCGCCCGCTCGTTCACCGCCCGGGCGGTGGCGGCGCTGGAGACGCGCATCCGCGGGCACGCGACCGGCATCGTCGACCGGATGCTGGGAGACGCGTCGGCGGGGGAGTGCGACTTCGCCAAGGACGTCGCGGCCGACCTGCCGCTGCTGACCTTGGCCGACGTGCTCGGCGTCCCCGCGCAGGACCGGTGGCTGCTGTTCGACTGGTCCAACCGCGTCATCGGCTACCAGGACCCCGACTACGCCACGAGTGCCTCGTTCGAGCCGGAGCGCGGCACCGACCTGGCTCGGGCCGCGGTGCGGCTACGCCCCGAGCCCGACGCCGACGGCCGGATGCCCGACCCGCGCACCCGGGCAGGGATGCCGGACCTCTACGAGTACGCCAACCTGCTCGGGGCGCGCAGGCAACGCGAGCCGTCGGCCGGCGACGTGATGTCGATCCTGATGGCGCAGCGCGACGACCCCGACGACGCGCACGACGGCGCGGGTGGAGACGTGAGCGTCCAGGAGTTCGAGAACATGTTCTGGCTCTTCGCGGTCGCGGGCAACGAGACGCTGCGCAACGGCATCCCCGGCGGCATGGTCGCCCTGCTCGCCCACCCCGACGCGCAGCGGGGGCTGCGTGCCGACCCCGGGCTGCTCGACGGCGCGGTCGAGGAGATGCTGCGCTGGTGGACACCGGTGATGACGTTCCGGCGTACGACGACCTGCGCGGTCGACGTCGCGGACGTGCCGATGGCGGCCGGCGACAAGGTAGTGGTGTCGTTCGCCTCCGCCAACCGCGACGAGCAGGAGTTCACCGACCCGGATCGCTTCGACATCACGCGGGCCCGGGGTCGCCACCTGGTGTTCGGCCACGGGCCGCACTTCTGTCTAGGCGCCCACCTGGCCAGGATGCAGATGCGGGCGCTGTTCGGCGAGCTGCTCACCCGCACCCGCTGGCTGGAGGGCGGGGGAGAACAGTCCTACCTGCAGTCGAACTTCCAGCGAGGGGTGAAGCGGCTGCCGATTGCCTGGCGTCGCTAGGTCGTGCGCCCGCGCGGCTGACACGATGGGCGGCATGCGCAGCGACACGATCAGCATCAGGACCGGCGCCGACGACGCGGTCGTGGACATCACCGACCGGTGCGCGCAGTTCGTCCGCGAGGAGTCCGACGGGCTACTGCACGTGTTCGTCCCGCACGCCACGGCCGGGATCGCGATCCTCGAGACCGGCGCCGGCAGCGACGACGACCTGCTCGCGACACTGGCCGAGCTGCTGCCGGCCGAGGGGCGGTGGCAGCACCGGCACGGCACCCCGGGTCACGGTCGTTCTCACGTGATGCCGGCGATCATCCCGCCGTACGCCTCCGTCCCGGTCGTGGGCGGTCGGCTGGCCGTGGGGACCTGGCAGAGCATCTGCCTGGTGGACATCAACGTCGACAACCCCGACCGCCAGGTGCGGCTGTCGTTCCTTACGGGCTGACCGCTCGTCGAGTGGCGCAAAGTGGCTGGTTCGCCGGCCGCAACCCAGCCATTTCGCGCCACTCGAGGGGCGAAAAGGGGGTCTGGCGTAGGGTTGAGCATCGTGGCTGCACCGGACTTCGACACCCAGATCAAGCAGCTCGCGGCAACGATGCACACCATCGAGCAGGTGCTCGACCTCGGTGGCATGCGCCGCGAGCTGGCCGACTTGCAGGAGCAGGTGTCGGCTCCGGACCTGTGGGACGACCAGGCGAACGCCCAGCGTGTCACCGCCCGCCTCTCCACGCTGCAGCACGAGCTCGAGCGCGTGACCTCGCTGCGTGGACGGGTGGACGACGTTTCGGTGATGTTCGAGCTGGCTTCCGAGGAGGATGACGCCGACGCCCGCGCCGAGGCCGAGTCCGAGCTGGCGAAGGTGCACAAGGCCGTCGAGGCGCTCGAGGTGCGCACCCTGCTGTCCGGGGAGTACGACGCGCGAGAGGCACTGGTGACCATCCGGTCCGGCGCCGGTGGCGTCGACGCGGCCGACTTCGCCGAGATGCTGATGCGGATGTACACCCGTTGGGCCGAACGCCACAAGTACGCCGTGGACGTGTACGACACGTCCTACGCCGAGGAGGCCGGGCTGAAGAGCGCCACCTTCGCCATCCACGCGCCGTACGCCTACGGCACCCTGTCGGTCGAGTCCGGCACGCATCGTCTGGTGCGGATCAGCCCTTTCGACAACCAGGGTCGCCGGCAGACGTCGTTCGCCGCTGTCGAGGTCGTCCCCGTGCTCGAGCAGACCGACGAGATCGACGTGCCAGAGGAGGACATCCGGGTCGACGTCTATCGCTCAAGCGGCCCCGGCGGACAGAGTGTCAACACCACGGACTCGGCGGTGCGCCTGACGCACCTGCCGTCCGGCACGGTGGTCAGCTGTCAGAACGAGAAGAGCCAGCTGCAGAACAAGGCCAGTGCGATGGTGATCCTCAAGGCGAAGCTGCTGGCCCTGAAGCGGGCCGAGGAGCGGGCCACCCTCGACGAGCTACGCGGTGACGTGCAGGGCTCGTGGGGAGACCAGATGAGGTCGTACGTGCTCCACCCATACCAGATGGTCAAGGACCTGCGCACGGAGTACGAGACCGGCAACACCCAGGCGGTCTTCGACGGCGAGATCGACGACTTCATCGAGGCCGGCATCCGCTGGCGCCGCGGCGCCGAGCACGCCACCGCGTGACCCGGGTCTTGTCTCGGCGCGGTTCGCGTGGTCGGCTTGCAT
>JBOHDD010000519.1:0-1770 GCA_050699155.1 Nocardioidaceae bacterium | reverse complement strand
CTCCTCCAGGGCGAGCAGCTCGTCGAGCGCCTCGCGCAGGTAGCCGATCAGGTTCCACACGTCCGGCACCACCTCGCGGCACGCGATCAGCCCGAAGTCCAGCGCTCCGTCATAGGAGAACAGGGTGATGTTGAGCCCACCGGTCATGTCAGTGACCGCCGAGACCGGGTACATGCCCAGCACCCGCGCTCCCCCGACGTAGAGCGGCGTTTGCGGTCCGGGCACGTTGGACACGAACAGGTTGAAGGGCAGCCCGGGAACCGTGACCAGCCGGAACAGCGTGCGTGCCGCCAGTCCGTTCAGCGCGGTCGGTAGCACCGCGCTGAGGTCCTGCAGGATCGTCGCCGGCACGGCCTCGAAATGACGCTTGGCGTCGGTCATGGACGTACGCACGAACTCCAGCCGCTCGCGCGGGTCGGCCAGGTGCGTGGGCATCTGGGCAAGCATCGCCGAGACCTGGTTGCCGTTGTCGCCGGTCTGGTCCTCGCTACGGATCGACACCGGGACCGAGACCACGATCGGCGTGGCGGGCAGCCCGTCGTGGTCGAGCAGCCAGCGCCGCAGAGCGGCCGTCGTCAGCGCCATCACCACGTCGTTGAGCGTCATCCCGAAGGCGTTCTTGACGGCCTTGATCTCATCCAGTGGCAGTGAGCCGAACGAGAACCGGCGGTGCGCGGTGATCGGAGCGTTCAGCGGCGTGCGAGGCGCGCGCAGGTCACGATGCCCGGCCGGACGGTCGACGGCCTTCCCGGCCAGACCGGCCACGGCACCGGCAAGGTCACTGACGGACTTGGCGCCGGGGATGTTCGTCGCACCCGGAAGGTCGACAACGTGCGGGAGCGACCGCGGAACGGTGCGCAGCAGGGTGAGGGGATGGCGTACGACGCCGGCGACCGCCACCGTCGCCAGCTCGGTGAGAGACGGGTACGCCGGCGACCACGCGGTCGCCGGCGGTTCGACCTCCCGCGGCTCGACCGTGAAGTCCATGATCGTGGCCAGGATCTCGGCACCGGAGATGCCGTCGATCGCGGCGTGGTGCACCTTCGTGTAGACAGCGCTGCGGCCGCCCTCCACGTTGTGCACGAGGTACATCTCCCACAGCGGGCGGGTGCGGTCCAGCGGCCGTGCATGGATGCGTGCGACCTGCTCGCCGAGCTGCTCCTCCGTGCCCTCACCCGGCAGCGCGATCTCGCGCAGGTGGAACTCGAGGTCGAAGTCGGGATCGTCGACCCAGTACGGCCGGCCGAGCCCGAGAGGCACCTCCACCAGCCGCTGGCGCAGCGGGTCGGCCAGGTGCAGGCGCGGCTCTAGCACCGCCCGCAGGCCGTCAAGGGTGAGCTGCTTGTCGGGTGCCGAGGACGGGTCGAGCAGCAGCAACCCACCGACATGACCGGTCGTGGTGGACGACTCGACGTTCAGGAACTGCGCATCGAGCGCACTGAGCTGGCGCATCTGTCGGTCTCCCATTCCTGGTACGACGTGGGCCGGTGCCACGGCAGGATGTCCACCCTGCTGACCCTAGCGCCGGTGGGCTGGTTGGTCTGCGCGCCTACCACCGCCATTACGCTGAGGACATTCGATCCGCCGTCGAAGGAGCACCCGTGACCGCGCAGCGCTCGCCGGGAGAGTCCCCCGATTTCGTCTACGCCGACATGATGCCGACGGGGGGTGACGACACGCCGTACCGACTGCTCACGACCGAGGGGGTGCAGACGGTCGAGGCGGGCGGCCGTCGGTTCCTCGAGGTCGACGCCACCGTGCTGCGGACGC
>JBOHDD010000518.1:0-2014 GCA_050699155.1 Nocardioidaceae bacterium | reverse complement strand
TGTCCCGCTCACCCGGGGTCATCGACTGGATGATCGCGGCGATCCGGTCGATGTCGCGCTCGTCGATGTTCTCGATCTGGTCCTTGAACTGCCCCATCCCGGGCAGCATCCCGAAGATCTTGGACAGCGAGCCCATCTTGCGCACGGCCTGCATCTGCTGCAGGAAGTCGTCGAGGGTGAACTCGCCGCCCTTGCCCTGCAGCTTGGCCGCGGCCTTCTCGGCCTGCTCGGCGTCGAAGGTCTTCTCGGCCTGCTCGATCAGGGTGAGCATGTCGCCCATGCCGAGGATGCGCGACGCCATCCTGTCCGGATGGAAGACGTCGAAGTCGGTGAGCTTCTCGCCCGAGGAGGCGAACATCACCTGTCGGCCGGTCACCTGCGCGACCGACAGCGCGGCACCACCACGTGCGTCGCCGTCGAGCTTGGTGAGGACGACACCGTCGAAGCCGACACCGTCGAGGAACGCCTGCGCCGTCGTGACGGCGTCCTGGCCGATCATCGCGTCGACGACGAACAGCGTCTCGTCCGGGTGTACGGCGTCACGGATGTCGGCCGCCTGCTGCATCATCTCGGCGTCGATGCCCAGCCGCCCGGCGGTGTCCACGACCAGCACGTCGTGCAGCGTGCGCTTGGCCTCGGCGACACCGCCACGTGACACCTCCACCGGGTCGCCGACCCCGTTGCCCGGCTCCGGGGCATAGACGGTGACACCGGCCTGCCCACCGACCACCTGCAGCTGGTTGACGGCGTTCGGTCGCTGCAGGTCGGCGGCCACGAGCATGGGGGTGTGGCCCTGCTCCTTCAGCCAACGCGCCAGCTTGCCGGCGAGTGTGGTCTTCCCGGAGCCCTGGAGCCCGGCGAGCATGATCACCGTCGGTGGCCTGGAGGCGAGACGCAGGCGGCGTGTCTCACCCCCGAGGATCGTGATGAGCTCCTCGTTGACGATCTTGATGACCTGCTGCGCCGGGTTGAGCGCCTCGCTGACCTCGGCGCCTCGGGCACGCTCCTTGATCGCAGCGACGAACTGCTTGACCGCCGGAAGCGCGACGTCCGCCTCGAGCAGGGCGATGCGGATCTCCCGACAGGTCGCGTCGATGTCGGCGTCGGAGAGCCTGCCCTTGCCGCGCAGGTTCTTGAACGTCGTGGCGAGCCGGTCCTGGAGTGTGGCAAACACGCTTGAAGGTCCTCGATGGGCTAGTCAGCGGTCCTGGGAGTCGATCCGTGCAAGCCTAACTGCTCACCCATGACGGCCGGGCCCGAGCGCCGAATCGATGGCCCGGACCACGGCTGTCGTACGCCGTTCGCTGAGCGCTCCCCCGTCCGGTTCCCGCAGGTAGAAGACGTCGACGGCCCGCGGCCCCAGGGTCTCGACGTGTGCCGAGCGCACCTGGACCCCGGCGTCGGCCAGCGCGGAGCACACGGCGTACACGAGTCCGCGCCAGTGGCTGTCACGCACCTCGACGACGGTGGCCTGCTCGGAGTCCCCGGACCGTGCGGTGACTCGGAGGCTGGTCCTGTCACCCGGTGCACGCAACCGGTCACGCGGGTCGAGCCCCCCGTCGAGCACGGCGAGCAGCCGCTGCCGGACCGCCGCGGGGTCAGCGGGATCGGGGTCGTCGACGACCCACCGGCTCCAGGACGTTCCTCCGCGTACCGCGGCGCGCGCGGACCGCACCCGCAGACCACCAAGGGCCAGGGCCGCGGCGACCGACGCCAGCATGGCGGGCCGGTCCGGTGCGCCGACGGTGAGCACCTCCCCGTCGTCCGTGCGCTCTGCGCCGACCCACGCACGGCCCACCTCGCGCTCGGGCCACGAC
This sequence comes from Nocardioidaceae bacterium, assembly GCA_050699155.1. GTDB lineage: Bacteria > Actinomycetota > Actinomycetes > Propionibacteriales > Nocardioidaceae > JBOHDD01. Next base: position 197 of record JBOHDD010000518.1, on the reverse strand, counting down.
TGCTCCGCGCCGGGCGCCGGCCGGTCGGCCAAGCACTCTCTGGTACGTGCGACCAGGTCCTGCACGAGCCGGCCGCGCCAGCGGGACCAGGCCGCCGGGCCGGTGGCACGGGCATCCGCCTCGGTGAGTACGGCGAGCATGTCGAGGACCTGCGGAGTGTTCACCCGTTCGGCCACCATGCCCAGAGTCGCGGGGTC
>JBOHDD010000517.1:0-3506 GCA_050699155.1 Nocardioidaceae bacterium | reverse complement strand
CTCGAAGGCTGCGATCATGACGGGGTCCACCAGCGGCGGCACTTCTTCGAGTTCGATCACCATATGAGCCTACGGTGCCCCGTCTCATGGACCGAGCCGAGCACCGACTCGCCGTATGGTGGACGTTCGTACCAGAGAATGGAACAACTGCGATCCGCCCGGCCCACGTCCTAGGCTTTGCCTGGTCCTGTCCGCATGAGGAGCACCACTGTGAGCACGTCAGCCAACACTCTGCGTCGAGCGCTCGGTGAGCGCGTGGTCGTTGCCGACGGCGCGATGGGGACGATGCTCCAGCAGCACGACCTCACGCTCGACGACTTCGAGGGCCTCGAGGGATGCAACGAGATCCTCAACGTGAGCCGGCCAGACGTCGTGGCGGCCATCCACGACGCCTACTTCGAGGCGGGTGCCGACTGCGTCGGCACCAACACCTTCGGGTGCAACTACGCGAACCTCGGCGAGTACGACATCACCGACCGGATCTACGAGCTCACCGTGGCCGGCACCCGGATCGCCCGCGAGCGGGCGGACGCCTGGGCGACCGCCGACCGGCCACGCTGGGTCCTGGGCTCGGTGGGGCCCGGTACCAAGCTCCCCACACTCGGTCACATCGACTTCGTGACGCTGCGTGACGCGTACGAGGAGGAGGTGCGCGGGCTCGTCGACGGCGGTGCGGACGCGGTGCTGGTCGAGACCGCGCAGGACCTGCTGCAGGCCAAGGCCGCCACCATCGCGGCGCGGCGGGCGCTGAGCGCCGCCGGTGCCGACCTGCCCCTGGTCGTGAACGTCACCGTGGAGACGACCGGCACCATGCTGCTCGGCAGCGAGATCGGGGCGGCGTTGACGGCGCTGGAACCGCTCGGCATCGACCTGATCGGCCTGAACTGCGCCACCGGTCCGACAGAGATGAGCGAGCACCTGCGCCATCTGTCCAGGCACGCGCGGGTCGGCCTGGCCTGCATGCCCAACGCCGGGCTCCCACAGCTCACCGCGGACGGCGCGCACTACCCGCTGACCCCGGACGAGCTGGCCGACGCGCACGACACCTTCACCCGCGAGTACGGCCTCGCGCTGGTGGGCGGCTGCTGCGGCACCACGCCGGAGCACATCCGGCTACTGGTCGACCGGGTCGCCGGCAGAGAGCTCGTCTCGCGTCGCCCCCAGCCCGAGCCGGGTGCCTCGTCCCTCTACCAGCACGTGCCGTTCAAGCAGGACACGGCGTACCTCTCCATCGGAGAGCGCACCAATGCCAACGGCAGCAAGGCCTTCCGCGAGGCCATGCTCGAGGAGCGCTGGGATGACTGCGTCGAGATCGCACGGGGGCAGATCCGCGACGGTGCACATCTGCTCGACCTCTGCGTCGACTACGTGGGACGCGACGGTGTCGAGGACATGCGGCAGGCGGCGTCGAGGTTCGCGACCTCCTCGACCCTCCCCATCGTCCTGGACTCGACCGAGCCGCCCGTCCTCGAGGCGGGGCTGCAGCTGCTGGGCGGTCGCTGTGCGCTGAACTCCGTGAACTTCGAGGACGGCGACGGCCCGGACACCCGCTTCGGCCGGATCGCGTCCCTCGCGTCGGAGTACGGCGCCGCTGTGGTCGCGCTGACCATCGACGAGGAGGGTCAGGCACGCACCGCCGACGCGAAGGTGGCGATCGCCGAGCGTCTGCTGGATACGCTGCAGGAGCGTTACGCCATCCCCGGTCACGACGTACTCATCGACTGTCTGACCTTCACTCTCGCCACCGGGCAGGAGGAGTCCAGGCGCGACGGGATGGAGACCATCGAGGCGATCCGCGAGCTGAAGAGGCGGCGACCGGACGTGCAGACCGTGCTCGGGCTGTCCAACATCTCGTTCGGGCTCAGCCCGGCCGCGCGGCACGTGCTGAACTCCGTCTTCCTACACGAGTGCTCGGAGGCCGGCCTGGACTCGGCCATCGTGCACGCGAGCCGGATCCTGCCGATGTCGAAGATCCCCGACGAACAACGCGAGGCCGCGCTCGACCTCGTCTACGACCGGCGCGGGGAGGACTACGACCCTCTGCAGAAGCTGCTCGACGTGTTCGCCGACGTGTCGACGACCGATGTCAAGGCCGACCGCGCGGCCGAGCTGGCGGCGCTGCCGCTCAGCGAGCGGCTGCAGCGCCGCATCATCGACGGCGAGCGCAAGGGTCTGGAGGCCGACCTCGACGAGGCGCTGCAGACCGGCACACCGGTGCTCGACATCGTCAACATCGACCTGCTCGCCGGCATGAAGGTCGTCGGTGAGCTGTTCGGCAGCGGGGAGATGCAGCTGCCGTTCGTGCTGCAGTCGGCCGAGGTGATGAAGACCGCGGTGGCGCACCTCGAGCCGCACATGGAGAAGGTCGAGGACGACGGCGGCAAGGGCACGATCGTCCTGGCCACGGTCAAGGGGGACGTGCACGACATCGGGAAGAACCTCGTCGACATCATCCTGAGCAACAACGGCTACACCGTCGTGAACCTCGGCATCAAGCAACCGGTGAGTGCCATCCTTGAGGCCGCCGAGGAGAGCCGGGCCGACGTGATCGGCATGTCCGGGTTGCTGGTGAAGAGCACTGTCGTGATGAAGGAGAACCTCGAGGAGCTGAACCAGCGGGGGATCGCGGACAAGTGGCCCATCCTGCTGGGAGGGGCGGCACTCACCCGGGCCTTCGTCGAGCAGGACCTGGGCCAGCTGTTCAAGGGTGAGGTGCGCTACGCGCGCGACGCGTTCGAGGGTCTGCGGCTGATGGACGCTGCGATGGCGGTGAAGCGTGGTGACCCGGGGGCCGAGCTGCCGGCTCCGCGGGAGCGCCGCGTGAAGAGTCGCGACTCGGCGCTGGCAGTGTCTCCGTCGGAGGTTCCCGAGCGTTCCGACGTCAGCATCACCAACCCGGTGCCGAAACCACCGTTCTGGGGGGACCGCATCGTCAAGGGCCTGCCCCTGGCGGAGTTTGCGTCGTATCTCGACGAGCGCGCGACGTTCATGGGCCAGTGGGGCCTGAAGGGCACCCGCGGCGAGGGCGGACCGACGTACGAGGAGCTCGTGGAGCGCGAGGGTACGCCCCGGCTGCGGATGTGGCTGGACCGGATCCAGACCGAGGGGATCATGGAGCCGGCCGTGGTCTACGGCTACTGGCCGTGCTACAGCGAGCAGGACGACCTTGTCGTGCTCGACGCAGATTCGCAGAGCGTCGAGGTCGGGCGTTTCACCTTCCCGCGCCAGCAGCGCGACCGTTTCCTGTGCCTGTCGGACTTCTTCCGGCCCAAGGGCTCCGGTGAGCTGGACGTGGTCGGTTTCCATCTCGTCACCATGGGTTCGAAGGTCAGCGACGTGACCGCAGAGCTGTTCGCGAAGAACGCCTACCGCGACTACCTGGAGCTGCACGGCCTGTCCGTCCAGCTCACCGAGGCGCTGGCCGAGTACTGGCATGCGCGGGTGCGCGACGAGCTCGGGTTCGCCACCGAGGACTCCGACGACATGGGGGAGATCTTCCGGCAGGG
>JBOHDD010000516.1:0-5025 GCA_050699155.1 Nocardioidaceae bacterium | reverse complement strand
GTCGGCGCCCTACACGCGAGATGAGCTGGTGGCCGAGACCCAGCGCATCATGACGGCCTTTGACAAGCTCAATACCGGTGGGCCTCGCACCGACGGCACCGCCCTGGAGTTCACGACGACGGACGCGGAGCTGCTGGGAGCAGTGGACCCCCAGGTGGCGCTGGGTAGCCGGTATCCGGTCACCCTCCGTCACGCCGAACGGCCGAGCCTCTACTAAGTCTCTCGGCCCGCGGTCCGTGCCCGCGTGTTGCTGGTCCGGTCTGAGCGGCATGGGTCGGGGTTTCCAGGCAGCGGCTTGGTGGAAGGCTTCCTGAGGAGTGCTGGACGTGGGGCTTGGTTTCGCCATGCATTCCCCGAGCCGACCCTCGCCGAAGACAGCCGGTGCGATCACATGCTCAGGAGGAGCCGTGACGACGAAGCCCCGTACCGCCCGCCCCGCCAAGAGAACCGTCCAGTTCGCCGGGGCCATCGGCCTCGTGGTGACCGTGGCGCTACTCCTCCCCCCAGCCGTGAATGCGGCCCCCCGCGAGTTCAGTGCCGACCAGCTCTCCTCGGCCAGCCACGCTGTCAAGCAGTCCGGTGTCCGTGGCATCGCCTGGTACGTCGACGGCAGCGCCGACCGAGTGGTGGTGACGGCCGACAGCACCGTCTCGAGCGCAGAAGTGTCCAAGATCAGGCGGGCGGCCGGCGACAACTCGGCAGCCGTGCGGGTCGAGCACGCGGCCGGCCCCTTCCGGCGCCTGCTGTCGGCTGGCGATGCCATCTACGGCTCCCGACACCGCTGTTCCCTCGGGTTCAACGTGGTCCAAGGCGGCACGAACTACTTCCTGACCGCCGGGCACTGCGGAAAGGTCTCCAAGCAGTGGTGGACCAACTCCAGCCGGAGCACGCTGATCGGCCCCACCATCGACTACAGCTTCCCCAAGAACGACTACGCGCTCGTGCGGTACGACAACACCTCCCTGTCCCACCCCGGTGGGTTCACGGCGGCGAACGCCTTCGTCGGCGAGCGGGTCACGCGAACCGGTTCCACCACGGGTACCCACTCAGGCGCGGTTACGGCGCTGAACGTCACCGTCCGTTATCAGGGCGGTGGAACCGTCGATGGGATGATCCAGACCACCGTGTGCGCCGAGCCGGGTGACTCGGGGGGCCCGTTGTACGACGGCACCAAGGCCCTGGGCATCACTTCCGGCGGCAGCGGCGACTGCGAGTCTGGCGGCACCACGTTCTACCAGCCTGTCCCCGAAGCCGTGAACGCCTACGACGTCACCGTCTACTGACCGACACTGCGCGTCCTACCGCTCGAACGCGGTGCTCCAGAGGTCGCGCTCGGTGTACAGGCGTTCGACCTCGCCCAGCTCGACCTCGGCGCTCTCGGCGCGGGCTACAACGCCTCCCGCGACCCACCACTCGGCGCCTGGCAGACCGGCGGACAGGTACGCTCGTGTACCCGGCGTGTATCGGTGCTGCGCGATCCTGGGCTGCGCGTCTACCTCGCCGTGCGCTGGCTCCCACAGCCGAACCAGGTCCCTCTCGCCGCCGAGGACCACGGCGTCGTACCAGCGCCATGCGACCACCTCGGCGCCGCTCGGCGCCGTCGCCACCGCCACCAGATGCCCGGGAGATACGCGCTCAGTTCGCGGCGTGGGGAATTGTGAGACGTATCGAGCAGAGACGAGACGCCCCTCGGAGAGCAGTTCGCAGGCGTCCTCATGTACCCGCAGCACAATGCCGCAGCGAAGGCGAGGGGAACCAGCCAGGCCGCAACTCATCGGGGCAGTCATCGCCCGAGTATCCCTCAGCGACCCCAACCGACACCGAGCGGACTCACGGGGTCGGCACGGCGCGCCCAGCCAGGTGTCTACAGCTCGCGTTCGTAGGCCAGCATGAGCGGACCGCCGTTGCCCTCCGTCCTACGGAACCCGGCTGACTCGTAGAGGCGTTGGGCGAGTCGGTCGTCTTCGCTGGTGATCAGGAACGCATAGTCGGCACCCCGCTGGTGCGCGACCCGCATGGCCTCGGTGATCAGATCCCGGCCGTAGCCTTGGCCTCGCCGGCTCGGTATGACGTACAGCTCGGCCAGGTAGGCCTCTTGTGCCCGGCTCCACACGGACGGCTGCACCCGCATCACTGCAACCCCGATCGCTGCGCCGGTCTCGCGCGCGCGGGCGAGCAGGACCGTGACGTGGTCGCCCCCGATGAGTTCGGACCGCCAGCTCGTCGGGCGGAGGCGCCGGCTCGTCGTACTCCACATTGAAGGCGTGCAGCAGTTGCGCAGCGGCGGAGACGCCGTCGCTACCCGAACTGCCGATTACCGTCTCGACCATGTGCACCAGTCTGCCGCGGCCGGCGCCCGACGTTGCGCATTGGACCGGACACGTTGAGGATCCCCTTGACCTGAGGCCTTCGTTAGTATCTACTAACGGTTAGTGATTCCTGACAGAGTTGGTGACGGTTGGGGCGCGCTGGCGGATGGGACGCGGCGGGCCATCGTCTCCTGCCTGGCCGAGCGTCCGCAGGCGGTGGGTGAGCTGGCTGCCGGCCTGCCGGTCAGTCGGTCGGCCGTCTCACAGCACCTGAAGATCCTCAAGGACGCCGGCCTGGTCAGCGAACGCCCCGAGGGCACGCGACGTATCTACCGGCTCAACCCGGTGGCGCTGGCCGCGTTGCGTGACCAGCTCGACACCTATTGGCAGAGGACGTTGGCAGGCTATGCCGACGTCCTCTCGGAACGCGAAGACGACAGCGAGGAGCGCTGATGCCCGACACCGAGACGGTGGTTCGCCGGGAGGTTCTGGTGCCTGCGCCGGCCGACCAGGCGTTCGCCGCGTTCACCGACAAGCTCGGCGAGTTCAAGCCACCGGAGCACAACTTGCTCGGCGCCCCGATCGCCGAGACGGTCTTCGAGCCGAGGGTCGGCGGAAACATCATTGACCGAGCCACCGACGGCACCGAGTGCCGCTGGGCTCGAGTCCTTGCCTTTGAGCCCCCGAGCCGGTTGGTGTTCAGCTGGGACATCAGCCCGCGATGGGAGATCGAGTCCGACCCTGCACGCACCAGCGAGGTCGAGGTGCGGTTTGAGCCCGAGACGGCAGAGCGCACCCGCGTTGTGCTCGAGCATCGCTATCTAGACCGCCACGGATCCGGCTGGGATGCCGTTCGGGACGGGGTCGACGGCGACCGGGGCTGGCCGCTGTACCTGGCGCGCTACCGGGCACTGTTCGAGAAGGAGCACTGAAGTGTCCGCCATCATCGCCAGCACTGAGGTCGACCGCATAGCCGAACAGGTCTTCGCCTACGCGACCGACCCGACGCGGTTCGCGGAGTGGCAGCAAGGCGTGGTCGGTGGCCACCTGGATTCGACCGGCGCTCCTGCAGTCGGGGACCTCTGCGTGACCAGACGGCGCATCGGTGGTGCAGTGCGCCCAGTGACATCGAAGCTGGCGCACATCGACCCGCCGCGAACGTGGGGCGTCCGCGGGATCGACGGCCCCATCCGCGCCTCAGTGGACGTCACCGTCGAGCCGGTGACCGAGACGCGCTCACGGCTGACCATCGTGGTGGACTTCGAAGGGCACGGCATCGGCAAGATCCTCGTGCCCCTCGTCGTTCGGCGCGGGGCCCGCAAGGAGATGCCGGCAAACGTGGCCGCACTCAAGACGCGCCTGGAGTCCTGAGCTCGCCTCCTCGGAGCCTGGGGGCGCACAGGAGTGTTGTATCCGTCTCTAATGCTGAAGCGTCTGGGAGTCCCACCAGGCGAGCACTCGTGTCCCGAACAGTGTCAGCCACCTCGATGGCTCCCCCGGCGGTGCGTCGACCTCGAACCACACCCGCCCGGGGTGCCGGCGGGCCTGTAGCCAGGTGCCGTCGGACTGTCTGGCGGCACGGATGAGCTCGATCGCCTCAGCCATGCGCGGGTCCGGTACCGTGCCGTCGAGCAGTGCAGCCCGGCGGAAGTACTCGGCTGCGTTGAGCACGTTGTAGAACCAGCGAAACGGGTAGGCGAAGCGGTCCACCCACGGTGCGACCGGTTCGCCCGTGGAGAGACGGCGGAAAAGCCCGCGCTGCAGGAGGTACTCCTCGCCGATGGACCGGGCAGCGCGCGTCGCGTCCGTGCCTCCGGTCGCCACATCGTAGGCGAGCAGTCCCTTCAGGGAGTTGAGCGTGGAGTGGAACGACGATCGCGTTGAGCCCTCGACCCACTCGCAGTTCCAGCCGCCGTCGGGGAGCCGATGCTCGAGGAACCAGTCGACGATGGCGGTGATGTCGGCGCCGAGCCACAAACCGTTCGCGACCGTCCAGGCGTTGATGCAGCAGTCGACCTCACCACCCCAGTACGGCAGGTTGTCGTACTCCCAGCGGCTGTTCTCGGCGAGAAGCTCGGCCGTGCGGCGTTCGCGCAGGACCGCGGACTCGAGGCCCCACTCCCGCAACGAGTCGAGCGTCCATGTCGTCGCCGTCCAGGGCTGCCCGGCACCGTCTGCCGCTTCAGGACCGTGAAAGTCGAAGTCCGCGGGGAAGAACGCCCCACCGGCCCACTGGCCGTCCGGGTCCTGGAGCGCGAGGAGGCGCGCACCGAAGCCCTCGGTCGCGACCCTTGCGCGCGTTGCTTCCCAAACCTCGGCCTGTTCGCCCACGAGGTCGCGCTAGACCTGCCAGCGCAATGCCGGATCAGAGTCACGCAGCCACGTCATCAGGTCCGTGGTCAGCATGGGAGCGAATATAGCCTTGCCCTTCGCGAGCAAGCGATGCCTTTCGAGCGGCAGCGGGCCTTGCGGAGACGCGCTCTATCGATTATCGTCGATCATCGATGACAACCGACCTACCTCCGCTGGAGCGCGCGGATGCGATGGAGTACGCGAGCTGGTTCAGGGCGTTGGCCGATGCCACCCGCATCCAGATCGTGTCCTTGCTGGCCCGGCGTCGTACGCCCATGACGGTCGGCGAGATCGTCGGGGCGGCTGACGTCGGCCAGTCGACGGTGTCACACCACCTGAAACTTCTCGCCGAGGTCGGTTTCGT
>JBOHDD010000515.1:0-5222 GCA_050699155.1 Nocardioidaceae bacterium | reverse complement strand
CAGGGACTCGCGCACGGCCCGTCGTACCTCTGCGACCGCACGGTCGAGGCGGGCCGGGCGGTCAGCCATGGTCGTCAGCCGTGCACCCGGCGCACCCAGGCGGCGGGATCTCCGATCTCGGCCTTGGTGGGCAGCGTGTTCGGCGAGGTCCAGACCCGGTTGAAGCCATCCATGCCGACCTTGTCGACGACGCCTCGCACGAACACCGCACCGTCGCGGTACTGGCGCATCTTGGCGTCGAAGCCGAGCAGTCTGCGCAGCAGCTGGTCGAGGGTGCCGCCGCCCTTGCGCCGCTGGTTGAACTTCGTCCGGATCTCCCCGACCGTCGGGATGACCTCCGGGCCGACGCCGTCCATCACCACGTCCGCATGTCCCTCGAGCAATGACATGGCGGCGGTGATCCGGTCGATGATCTCCCGCTGGGCGGGCGTCTGGAACAGGTCGATCAGGGAGATGTCCTGGTCACCGCGGGCGAACCGGCCGGCCTGCTGGAGACCGTCGCGTGCCATCGCGGCAAGGCGGCCGGCGTCGAAGTCGGTGGCCTCGATCAGCGCGCCGATCTCGTTGTGCAGGTGGTCACGCAACCAGGAGACAGCAGTGAACTGCACGCGGTGCGTCTCCTCGTGCAGGCACACCCAGAGCCGGAAGTCGTGCGGGTCGACCGACAGCTCGCGCTCGACGTGGACGATGTTGGGCGCCACCAGCAGCAGCCGGCCCGCCGTCGAGGCGGTCGGGTCGCCGTCGACGATGCGGGGGTCACCGGCCCAGAACGGGTCGAACTGTCCGAGCACCTTGCCGGACAGGTAGCCGAGCAGGGCACCCGCCTCCACGCCGGTGATCCGCGACCCCACCGCCGCTGCAGCCGCCGACGGGGTGCCTCGCTTCTCGGTGATCTTGCTGATCAACGGCCGCATCACAGTGCGGAACCCGTCGGCGTTGGCCTGCACCCAGCCATCGCGGTCGACGACCACGATGGGCGCGGAAGCCTTCTCGGCCTGCAGCCCGGTGAAGCTGCGGACGAGACCCTCCGAACGTTGTGCTCCCTCGCGCAGCTCGGCGACCACCTCGCGGGCCCGGGCGGGCGACACCTCCGGACCGGGGCGGACGAGCCGCTTGGCCGTCGAGACCGCCAGGTCCCAGTCCACCATCTCGGGCTGCTCGGAGGGGGAGTCGCTCATGTCGCCAACCGTACGTGGTGCTCGCACCCCGAATGACGTCGGCGCGTCACCACATCACGGGCAGCATGCGGCGATGTCGGCCGTGAGCTGGTCCAGCCCCGCACGAGCATCGAGGGTGTCGATCGGCGGGACCTGGTCCGCGACCGCGACGTACACCAGCGGCGTGCCGTCGCGGTCGACGCTCACCCCGGCGAGCGCGTGCACGCCGGTGAGCGTCCCGGTCTTCGCGCGTACGTCGCCTCGGCCCTCGGCGCCGAAGGTGAGGAACCGGAACGCGAGGCTGCCGTTGAACCCCGCCACCGGGAGCCCGGTCAGCACCCGGCGCAGGCGCTGCTCGGCCGGGGCGCCGGCGATCTGCAGGGTCCCCACCAACGCGTCGAGCGGCAACCTGTTGGCACGCGACAGGCCGCTGCCGTCGTGGATGCGGGCCCGGCTGAGGTCCAGCCCCAGCCCGGTGAGCGTCCGGGTGACGGCACGAGCGCCGGCGGCCGACGACCCCTCGAGGCCAGCGCCCAGAGCGACGTGCCTCAGCAGGACCTCGGCCCCCTCGTTGTCGCTGAGCTCGATGACGTGCTGCACCACCTGGTCCAGCGGCGCCGAACGCACCCGCGCCAGCTCGCGGCTGCTCCTCGGTGCCCTGCGCTCGACCGGCGTCCCACGCACCCTGATGCCCGCGCGGCGCAGCTGGGTGGCGAAGGCGTCAGCGGCCGCCTGCGCGGGGTCGTCTGAGCGCACGGACGAGGCGGGAGCCTCGCGACCCTCGTCCACCCACAGGGCCGTGATCGGGCTGACCACGTCGTCGGGGACGTAGCTGGGCTCCCAGCTCGGGTTCACCGCCGGACCGGAGAACAGCGAGGTGTCGTAGCCGAGCCGCACCGACCGCACTCCGTCGGCCGACAGCGACGCGGCCGTCCGGCGCGCCAGCCCACGCAGCGTCGCCGGTTCCGGGTACGTCGCCTCCTCCGGTGGCGGCGGGCGCTCGGTGAGCAGCGGGTCGCCCCCTCCGACCAGGACGATGCTGCGCCTTCCTTCGCCGCGCACGACCGTCGTACGGAACCTGTGGCGCGGGCCGAGCACCTCCAGCGCGGCGGTCGTCGTCAGCAGCTTCAGCGTCGACGCCGGGATGAACAGGTCGTCACCCCCGACCCGCAGCAGGTCACGGTTGGAGTCGAGCCGCTGCACCAGCACACCGAGGTGCGGCCCGAAGTCGTCGTCGCGCAGGCTGTCGCGCAGGTGGCTGCGGAGCTCCCGTGGCCTCGGGGTCGACGCGGCGCCGGCCTCGACCGGCTCCAGCACCGGACGCGCCGGCGGGGCGTCGGGGATCTCGAGGCCGGGAGGAGGCGGGATCGCCGCCGGCGCCAACGGCTCGGTCCGTCCCAGGTAGCGGTCGAAGACACCCCGGTCGTACGCCGCGTAGCCCCCGGCGGCGAGCAGCAGTACGACGGACAGCAGCACGACCAGCGCCGTACGCCCGGCCTCGTCGGACCGGACGCGACGTCCATCGTGTGCGTCACCTCTGGGCACGGCACCCCTCCGGGAAGGAACTGTGACGGGCAGGTGAGAGACACTAGCCCTCGTCAGCATCCCGTCGTCTCCCTGGAGGGCATGCACCGTGGACTTCGACGTCACCATCGAGATCCCCAAGGGACAGCGCAACAAGTACGAGGTCGACCACACCACCGGACGCATCCGCCTGGACCGGACCCTCTTCACCGCGACGCAGTACCCCGCGGACTACGGCTTCATCGAGAACACGCTGGGCCTCGACGGCGACCCCCTCGACGCGCTCGTGCTGGTGCAGGAGCCCACCTTCCCCGGCTGCGTCATCCGCGCCCGGGCGATCGGCATGTTCCGGATGACCGACGAGGCCGGCGGGGACGACAAGGTGCTGTGCGTTCCCGCGACGGACCCCCGGGTGGAGCACCTGCGCGACATCCACCACGTCGCCGAGTTCGACCGGCTGGAGATCCAGCACTTCTTCGAGGTCTACAAGGACCTCGAGCCCGGCAAGTCCGTCGAGGGCGCCAGCTGGGTCGGGCGCGCCGAGGCCGAGGCCGAGGTGAAGGCCTCGTTCGACAGGTTCAAGCCCATCACGAGGTCGTGAGGTCCGCCCGCGTCAGAGGAGCTCGACGGCGAGCAGCTCCTCGGGGATGCCGAAAGCGTCGACCAGCCCGGCGGACTGCGGCCGGACCCGCTCGCACAGCCGACCCACCATCGCCGTGACGGCCTTGGCTCGCTCCCCTGACAACCTGCCGTGCTCCTGGAACCAGCCACGCTCGGCCTCGATGCCGGACAACGCGTGGAGATCGCACAGCATCGACAGCATGTCCCGCTCCGGCCCCTCCGGGCAGCGCTCGACCGCATCGGCGAACGCGTCGAGCACGACACTGTCCATGTACGCGCGCGCGGCCAGCACGACATGGTCCTGGCAGGTGACGAACACCTCGAACTCGTCGTCCCCGCGGTCGATACCGCGCTTGAGCCGCCTGGCCACACCTGCGCGGACATGGTCGGCACGCCAGCGGAACATCGCCCGGTGGTAGTCACGGTCGAGCAGGCCGGCGTCGTCGTCGGCTCCGGGTACGACGTCGCGCAGCCGTTCCAGCAGCTGCCACCAGGACGTCTTCTCCGCCACCTGCTCGACGGCCTGGCCGGCGACGAACCTGGCCACCCCGATCGAGTCCAGCTCACGGAAGGCGTCACGGAACTCGGTCAGCAGACCCTTCGCGACCAGCTGCATCAGCACGGTGTTGTCGCCCTCGAAGGTGGTGAACACGTCGGTGTCCGCCTTGAGCGCCGCGAACCGGTTGACGGCCAGGTAGCCGGCACCGCCGCAGGCCTCCCGGCAGGTCTGGATCGCATCGCTCGCGTGCCAGGTGGCCATCGCCTTGGTGCCCGCGGCCACGGTCTCGAGCTCACGCCTGTCCTGCTCGGGACCGTCGTCGGCCTGGGCGAAGATCCGGTGCAGCTCGGCGACCAGCCGCTCCTGAGCGAAGTGCAGCGCGTAGGTGCGGGCGAGTAGTGGGAGCAACCGACGCTGGTGAGCGCGGTAGTCCATCAGGATGGCCTCCTCGTCGCCGCGTGGCGGGCCGAACTGGCGACGGCGGAGCGCGTACCTGACGGCGATCGTCAACGCGACCTTGCTGGCGCCCAGAGCACCTCCGCCGACGCTGACCCGTCCCTGGACGAGGGTGCCCAGCATGGTGAAGAACCGCCGGCTCGGGTTGTCCACGGGGCTGGAGTAGCGACCGTCGGCGTCCACGTCGCCGTACCGGTTGAGCAGGTTCTCCCGTGGCACCCGCACCTGGTCGAACCAGAGCCGACCGTTGTCGACGCCGTTCAGGCCGAGCTTGTGGCCGCAGTCCTCGATGCGTACGCCGGGCAGCGAGGCGCCGTCGTCGTCACGGATGGGCACCAGCAGCGCGTGCACCCCGTGGCCGGTGCCGCCGACGTGCAGCTGCGCGAACACCACCGCGACCCGGCCGTCCTGCGCCGCGTTGCCGAGGTAGTCCTTGCGCGCCGACTCGGTTGGCGTGTGCACGACGAACTCCGCCGTCGTGGCATCGTAGGTCGCCGTCGTCTCGACCGCCTGCACGTTGGAGCCGTGACCGGTCTCGGTCATCGCGAACGCACCCAGCAGCCGGCCGTTGACGACGTCGGGCACGTAGCGCTCGTGGTGCGGCTCGGTGCCCAGATGCAGGATCGCGCCCCCGAACAGCCCGAACTGGACGCCGAACTTCACCAGCACCGACAGGTCGCCGAACGCCAGGGTCTCGAACGCCGCGATCGAGGCGCCGATGTCGTCTCCTCCGCCGTACCGCGCGGGGAAGCCGAGGCCCGTCGTACCCCCACCGGCCACCTCGACCAGCACGTCGCGCACCCGAGCGCGGTACTCGGGGGTGGGCATCCCGACCGAGTCCCACACCAGCTTGGCGTGCGGGACCATCGCCTCCTTGACGCGCTGCCGCGTCGCGCGGTGCTCGCCGTCGAGGAGCTCCTGCAGGGCCACGGGGTCGAGTCCGGTCAGTTGGGCTGGGTCTCTCA
>JBOHDD010000514.1:0-3741 GCA_050699155.1 Nocardioidaceae bacterium | reverse complement strand
ACCCATCCGCCGCGCCAAGGCCCTGGGCATCATGGCCAACCCCAACGCCACCCTCGACCTCATGCACCGGGCCGCCCCCGAGGGCGAGAACGATGTCACCGACAGTGTACCCACGAAGAGCGCCGCCGAGGAGGGCGGGCCTTGGCCGGAGGTGACCCTCTACATCCACTTCACCCGCGACCAGTGGCGCCGCGACCGCGACGGCGCAACCACGCTGGAGGGCGTCGGCCCGGTCACGCTGACGCAGTCGCGGGACGTCCTCGGGCACGCCAGAGTCACCATCCGACCGGTGATCGACCTCGAGAACATGCCGACCTCCGACGACCGGTTCGTGCGAGGCCGCATGCGCGAGGCCGTGATCCTGAAGAACCCGCACTGCATCTTCCCCTTCTGCAACCGCCGCTCCCGCCAAAACCAGGCCGACCACACCGTCCCCTGGCCACGCGGAAAGACCGCCATCGACAACCTGTCCCCACCGGACGGCAAACACCACCGCGCCAAGACCCACGCCGGGTGGCGGCTCGCCCAGGCCATCAACGGCATCTACGTCTGGAAATCACCGCACGGCCGTGTCTACGTGGTCGACCACCGCGGCGTCACCCACGACCTCGGCCTGCCGGGAGCCAAGGAGGGACTGCCGGCTGAACGGCGTAATGGCCGGGCGTGTCGGTAATTGGCACATCGCGTGCGTCGCCGACTAACGTTCGCCCGTGCGAGCGATTCGACGATTCACTGTCCGGCCTGTCCTGCCGCCTGCCCTCGAGCCGCTGGGCGAGCTGGTCAACAACCTGCGGTGGTGCTGGCACGCGGAGACGCAGGACCTGTTCGAGGCCGTGGACCCCGAGGTGTGGCGGAACAGCGGTCACGACCCCGTGCGGCTGCTCGGCTCGGTCGCGCCGCAGCGGCTGAAGGAGCTGGCGGCCGACAGGAAGTTCCTGCGCCAGCTCGGGCTCGCCCAGGCGGACCTCGAGGAGTACCTCACGGGTGACCGGTGGTACCAGCAGCGTGCGGGAGCCAAGCCGCGGCAGGTCGCCTACTTCTCACCCGAGTTCGGCATCACGTCGGTGCTGCCGCAGTACTCCGGCGGTCTCGGCATCCTTGCCGGCGACCACCTGAAGACCGCCAGCGACCTCGGTGTGCCCATGGTGGGCGTCGGTCTGCTCTATCGGCACGGCTACTTCGTCCAGTCCCTGACACGCGAGGGGTGGCAGCAGGAGCGCTACCCGATCGTCGACCCCGACGGACTGCCCCTGACCGTGCTGCGGGAGCAGGACGGAAGCCCGGCCACGGTCCAGGTCGGACTACCCGGCGGTCAGACGCTGGTGGCCCGGGTCTGGGTCGCCCAGGTCGGCAGGGTGCCGCTGCTGCTCCTGGACTCCGACCACGAGGAGAACGCGAGCCCGGTCCGCGAGGTCACCGACAAGCTGTATGGCGGCGGCGGGGAGCACCGCCTGCTCCAGGAGATGCTGCTCGGCATCGGGGGAGTGCGCGCGCTGCGCGCGTTCGCACGGATCACCGGAGCACCGGAGCCGGAGGTCTTCCACACCAACGAGGGTCACGCCGGCTTCCTCGGTCTCGAACGCATCCGTGAGCTGACCGAGGAGCAGCACCTCGACTTCGACACCGCGCTCGAGGTGAGCCGGGCCGGCACCGTGTTCACCACCCACACCCCGGTGCCGGCCGGTATCGACCGGTTCGAGCGCGACCTGGTCGAGCAGCACTTCGGCGGCGACAACGGATGCCCGGGTGTGCCGGTGGAGCGCATCCTCGAGCTCGGCGCCGAGACCTATCCCGGCGGTGACCCCAGCGTGTTCAACATGGCCGTGATGGGTCTGCGTCTGGCCCAGAGGTCCAACGGCGTGAGCAGTCTGCACGGCGAGGTCAGCCGGGACATGTTCGCCGGGCTGTGGCCGGGGTTCGACGAGACCGAGGTCCCCATCGGGTCGATCACCAACGGTGTTCACGCGCCCACCTGGGTCGCGCGAGAGGTGTTCGAGCTCGGAGCCAAGGAGACCGGTGCCGGGCTGGCGGAGACCACCGACTGGGGCATCGTCGACAGGATCAGCAGCCAGTCGATATGGGACACCAAACGTGTCCTGCGGCAACGGTTCGTGCAGGATGCGCGCCATCGGCTGACGGAGTCGTGGCTTGGCCGCGGCGCCACTCCGGCCGAGCTGGGCTGGATCGAAAGCGTTCTGGACCCTGAGGTGCTCACGATCGGCTTCGCGCGCCGGGTCCCGTCGTACAAGCGGCTCACGCTCATGCTGCGCGAGTCCGAGCGCCTCAAGTCGCTGCTGCTGCACCCCGAACGTCCCATCCAGCTGGTGATCGCCGGCAAGGCCCATCCGGCCGACGAGGGTGGCAAGCGGCTCATCCAGGAGATGGTGCGCTTCGCCGACGACCCGGAGGTCCGTCACCGCATCGTCTTCCTGCCCAACTACGACATCGCCATGGCCCAGCCCATGTACCCCGGCTGCGACGTCTGGCTGAACAACCCGCTGCGGCCGTACGAAGCATGCGGCACGTCGGGGATGAAGGCCGCGCTCAACGGTGGCCTGAACCTGTCGATCCGCGACGGTTGGTGGGACGAGTGGTACGACGGCAACAACGGCTGGGAGATCCCGTCGGCCGAAGGTGTCGAGGACCCGGACCGCCGCGACGACATCGAGGCCGCCGCACTGTACGACCTGATCGAGACCGAGGTCGCGCCACGCTTCTACGACAAGGACAAGCACGGGCTGCCCGTCCGATGGATCGAGATGGTCCGTCACACGTTGAAGTCCCTCGGCCCGAAGGTGCTGGCGACACGGATGGTGCGTGACTACACGGACAACCTGTACTGCCCGGCTGCGGAGACCTCACGTGCGCTCAACCAGGACTACACCGGGGCGCGTGACCTCGCGCACTGGAAGGAGCGGGTGCGCCACGGCTGGGACGGCGTGCGCGTCGACCACGTCGAGTCCTCGGGCGTCCCGGACTCTCCCGAGATCGGCTCCAGGCTTGATGTGCGTGTCTACGCCTCTCTTGGTGCTCTGACACCCGACGACGTCACCGTGGAGGTGATCCACGGCATGGTCGGTGCCGACGACGAACTGCACGAGGTCGAGACGATCCCGCTGAACCTGACGGAGTCGTTCGAGGCCGGGCGCTACTGCTTCGAGGGCGGCGTGGAGATCGACCGCAACGGACCGTTCGGCTACACCGTTCGCATCCTGCCGCGCAACGCCCTGCTGTCGTCGAGCGCCGAGCTCGGTCTGGTGTCGTGGCCGTCCCAGCACAGCGACAGCCGCGGCTTCAGCGTGCGCTGAGCAGTAACACGCTCCGGGCGGTGAGCACCAGGCGCTGACCGG
The DNA here is from genome assembly GCA_050699155.1 of Nocardioidaceae bacterium. Lineage (GTDB taxonomy): Bacteria > Actinomycetota > Actinomycetes > Propionibacteriales > Nocardioidaceae > JBOHDD01. The sequence continues at coordinate 391 of JBOHDD010000514.1, read as the reverse complement.
CGTCGTGCCGAGGCGGCGCTTGCTCGTCGGCTCGGTCCAGCTGGTCTAGCCGATCGGTGCGCAGCACCTCGGCGTACGTAGGGGACACGTCGGGCAAGAGCACCGGGAGGTCCTGGCCACCGGCGTGCAGCCAGAGCAGGAACGACTGGTCCTTGATCGCCTCGCCCTCCGGTCCGCGTGCGCGGATCGCGTCTCCGGCCAGGAACAGACCGATGGTCACCAGGTGCGGGTCATGCCAGTCGCTGGCGGTCATCTCCCGGCCGAGGGGATGCACCCAGGTGAGGTCCTTGCGTCCGCCCTCGACCACCGACCGACCGACGAAGAAGTGCCGCTGACGCAGCACGGGGTGCTGCCGACGCAGGTCCAGCAGACGTCGCGTGAGCGTCGTGAG
>JBOHDD010000513.1:0-6138 GCA_050699155.1 Nocardioidaceae bacterium | reverse complement strand
GTGCGCTCGCGTGTGCGGGGCTGGAGAGTACGTCGGTGAGCTCACGGCGCGCAGCAGCCGCGGTCCGGGAGACGTCATGCAGGTCGAGCGTGTCCAGCATGCGCTCCAACGCACGCAGTATCTGATGCCGACGTGGCTCCTGCTCGGACAGCTCGTGCATCAGCCCAGCGAGCACCTCGACGTCCAGCCCGAGCTGCCAGACCTCCTCGTCGAGGACGGCGACGTCGGCGCGACGCAGTTGATAGAGCGGGATGTCCGGCGCCGTCGTTCTGTCGCCGAGCTGGGTCGGGTGCGGAAGCGGGATCGTGGGGTTCGCGGCGGCCTCGACGAGCAGGTCGACCCGTTCGCCGCCGCGGGCGTCGTCCGCGACCGGCACATGGCTGTTCAGCGGATGGATCCCCTTGATCGGGGAGCCGTGCGCGTCGTACGCAAGGCCCTCGGCCTGGAAGCCGGGGTTGTGGTCGTTGAACCCCAGGTCGAGGACCACCTCGACCCTGCGCCCGGCCCACCCGGTCGGTACCTCGCCGTGCAGCCGGAACCAGCTGGTCGACCACGCCCGCCCCCACAGGTCACCGACGTGGCACGGCTGGTAGGCCGCGTTCATCGCCTCCTGCACCGGTACCGGTTCTCCGGGTGCATGCCAGACCTCGACGGCCAGTGCCTCGGACGCGGCGTACCGGGAGGGCCGGATGCGGTCACGCAGGACGCGGTCGAGCCGCTGCTCCACGAGTCGCCGGTCGTCATGCATTCGTCTTCTCCTCGGGTCGTGCGAACAGGTTGGAGACGGTAGGGGAGTATGCGCTGTCGAGCACCAGTGACGCAGCACCGATGGCGCCGGCGTCCTCGCCGATCACGGACAGCTCTACGCGAGTCCAGCGCAGGTGCCGGGCGATCGTGCGGTTGTTGACGGCACGGTCGATGGCGTCACGGAAGCGCTCGCCCGCGAACCGCAGCCCGCGTCCGCCCAGGATCAGGCGGTCGAGGTCCAGCAAGTTGACGAGACTGGTCGCGGCCAGGCCCACAAGGTCGGCCCCACGGTCCAGGACGGCACTCGCGGCCCGGTCTCCCGCCGCGGCCTCCTGGCAGAGGTGGTCGTAGTCGGAGACGACCTTGTCGGGGTCGCCGGTGAGGCGCAACGAGGTCCTGCGGCGCTGGCTCGCCAGGACCGCCTCCGCCACCAGCGCCTGTGGGGAGGCGACCATCTCGAGGCAGCCTCGGTTGCCGCAGAAGCACTCGGGGCCACGGCGGTCGACGCTCACATGACCGAACTCTCCCGCGTTGCCCTTCGACCCCCGGTAGATGTGGTCACCCAGAACCAGCCCGCACCCGATACCGGCGCCGAAGTACAGGAAGGCGTAGTCGTGGGCTCCCGCCGCTCCTCCCACCCACCTCTCGCCGGTGGCGGCCGCCGTCGCGTCGTTGTCCAGCACGACGGGCAGCCCCGTTGCCAGCTCAAGTGCCTCGACCAGCGGGACCTGATGCCAGGCAGGGAGGTTCGGCGGCTCGACCACCGTCCCGCGCTCGCGGTCGATCGGCCCCGGCGAGGCGACTCCGACGCCGAGCAGCCGGTCCGGCGGGATCGCCGCCCTGGTGGTCAGGCGTCTGACCTGGGTGGCCAATGAGCGCACGGTTCTCGTCGGGTCGTGCACCGAAGAGCTCTTCCAGTGGCTCCGCCGCACCACCTGGCCGCTGAGGTCGACGACGACGCAGGAGGTGACGTCGGGGTCCAGGTGGACCCCCACCGCGTAGTAGGCGACGGCGTTCAGCGTGACGATGGTGCGTGGCTTGCCCCCTGCGGAGGGGACCCGGCCGGACTCGGCGACCAGGTCCTCGCGGAGCAGTCGACGGACGATGTTGGAGACCGTCTGGGGGGTCAGCCCCGTCAGCTCGGCCAGCTCGACCCGGCTCAGGCCGTCCGGACGCCGGCGGATCTCGTCCAGGATCACCGTGCGGTTGAACCCCCCGACCCAGGGCAGGTTGGTGCCAGTGGGCATGTGGCGTCATCTCTCCTGTCTCAGGACGACCCTTGACTTACACAATCCATTGAATTTAGTTTCATGTAAAGCCCTGCGCCGCACGAGAGGTAAGCAGATGAGGTACGCACGAGTGCTCGTTGCCACGCTGCTCGTCCTGGGAGTCAGCAGCTGTGGGTTCTTCTCCAGCGGCGACACGGAGGAGGGCACCATCAAGGTCGCCTACCAGAAGTACGGCGGCTTCATCCAGGTCGACCACCACCTCAAGCAGATCAAGGCCCAGTTCGAGAAGCAGCATCCCGGCAAGAAGGTGGAGCTGATCCCCATCGAGGCGTCGGAGAACGACTACTACGCCAAGCTCAACCTGATGCAGCGGAGTGAGGCGACCGCTCCCGACGTGCTCTACGAGGACACGTTCCTGATCAACTCGGACATCGAGGCGGGGTACCTGAAGCCGATGGACGGCTACCTGTCCAAGTGGGACGAGTGGTCGCAGTACTACGACTCCGCCAAGCGGTCGGTCGAAGGGCTGGACGGCAAGACGTATGGCGTGCCGATGGGCACCGACACCCGGGCCCTCTGGTACAACAAGGAGCTCTTCCGCAAGGCAGGGCTCCCGGTCCCGTGGCAGCCCCAGACCTGGGACGACGTCCTCTCGGCCGCCCGCACGGTCAAGCAGGAGCTGCCGGGCGTGATCCCGCTGAACGTCTACTCCGGCAAGCCGGCCGGGGAGGCATCCACGATGCAGGGCTTCGAGATGCTGCTCTACGGCACCGACGACACCCTGTACGACGCGAGCAGTGGCAAGTGGATCGGACCGAGCGCAGGGTTCTCCGACGCGCTGCGTTTCGTGCAGACCGTCTACCAGGAGGGTCTCGGCCCGTCGGTCCAGCAGGCGCTCGACCCCAATGTCGGGACAGTCGTGGCGAGCCAGTGGCTGCCCGAGGGCAAGCTGGCCATCAACCTGGACGGCTCCTGGCTGCCGCACACCTGGATCGAGGAGGGTGACCGGCCGTGGCCCGAGTGGCACAAGGTGATGGGTTACGCGCCCATGCCGACCCAGAAGGGTGAGGGTGAGGGGAGCACCAGCATGAGCGGTGGCTGGGCTCTGTCGATCGGGTCGAAGTCCGCCGACCCCGACCTGGCCTGGGACTTCATCTCGCTTGCGCTGAACGAGCAGAACTCGACCGACTGGATCACCCTTGCCAGCGAGATACCCGTCCGGGAGGACGTGGCGCGGAAGCCGGAGTACCTGCACAGCAACCCGTCTGCGAAGTTCTTCAGTGACCTGGTCTCGGTCACCAACTACCGGCCGGCACTGCCGCCGTACGCGAAGATCTCGTTCGAGATCCAGGTGGCGATGGAGGCGGTGATGAGCGGTCAGGCGGCACCGGACGAGGCGATGGGAGACTACGTCACCGAGCTGAAGGGGATTGTGGGAGAGCAGAAGGTGACCGACGGCTGATGGCCGCCGGAACCATCCCGCTCAGTCGCAGGGCGCGTCGGTTGAGGCACCCGCTCTCCCCGTCCGTCGGCAAGTGGCTTCCGCCGATGGTTCCGGCGCTGCTGTTGCTGCTGTTCTTCCTCGGGCCGATCGTCTGGTGCGTCTACAGCGCATTCACCAACGCCGCCCTGACCGGAGCCGGTGCGGGTCAGGTCGAGTTCGTGGGTCTGGAGAACTTCCAGCGGATGCTCACTGATCCGGAGATCGGCAAGGCCATCTGGCTGACCTTCGTCTTCGTGCTCGGCTCCGCCGTCATCGGGCAGAACACACTCGGACTGTTCATCGCGCTGCTGATGACCGGGAGGCACCGGGTCGTGCGGGGGGTCGTCGGCGCCGTAGTGGTCGCCGCATGGGTCCTGCCGGAGATCGTCGCGGCCTTCATCTGGTACGCGTTCCTGGGACGCGACGGCACACTCAACGTGGTGCTGGAGATGCTTGGTCTGCCCGGGCAGCAGTGGCTGTTCACCGTGCCCATCTTCGCCGTCATCCTCGCCAACATCTGGCGAGGGACGGCGTTCTCCATGCTGGTCTACTCCGCTGCCCTGTCGGACGTCCCGCCGGAGCTCACCGAAGCGGCCGAGATGGACGGTGCCGGTGGGTGGCGGCGGCTCGTCCACGTGACGTTGCCGTTGATCAAGCACTCCATCATGACGAACCTGATGCTGATCACACTGCAGACGTTGTCGGTGTTCACCCTGATCTTCGTCATGACCGGCGGAGGGCCGGGCACCAAGAGCCAGACATTGCCCCTGTTGATGTACCAGCAGGCGTTCAAGTTCTCCGACATCGCATACGGGACGGCGATCGCCCTGGTGCTCCTCCTGGTGGGTGCGGTGTTCTCCCTCGTTTACATCCGCGCCCTGCGTCCGGAGGTCTAGATGGGCATCTCGTCACCACGACGCTCGGCCAAGACTGCGACCGTCCACCTCGCCCTCGCCGCGGTCGTGGTCGCGTTCCTGGCGCCGATGCTGTGGGTGGTTCTCGCCTCCCTCGACCCCGCGGCTCAGCTCTCGGTGACGTGGCCCAACCGACCCGGCCTCGAGAACTTCTCCGAGGTGATGAACACCCGCACCACCTACCGCCCGATGTGGAACGGGCTGATGATCTGTGGCTTCGCCTCGCTGGTGACCGTGGTCGCGGCGGCCCTCGCGGCCTACCCGCTGTCGCGCTACTCGCTGCGCTTCAAGCGACCCTTCCTCTACACGGTGCTCTTTGCCACCGGGCTTCCGATGACGGCGGTGCTGGTGCCCGTGTACGGCCTGTTCGTCCGGCTGAGCATGATCGACTCGATGGGTGGCACCGCGCTGTTCATGGCCGCGACGTCACTTCCGTTCGCGATCTGGCTGACGAAGAACTTCATGGATGGCGTGCCGATCACCTTGGAGGAGGCCGCCTGGGTCGATGGTGCGTCGGGGATGCAGACCCTGCGCGCAATCGTGCTGCCACTGATCCTGCCGGGCATCGGTGTCGTCACGATCTTCACGTTCATCCTCGCGTGGGGGAACTTCTTCATCCCGTTCATCCTGTTGCTCTCCCCGGAGAAGCTGCCTGCGGCGGTGAGCATCTTCAGCTTCTTCGGGCAGCACGGGAGCGTCGCCTACGGGCAGCTGGCGGCGTACTCGATCCTCTACTCGATGCCGGTCGTGGTGCTGTACGTGTTCGTCTCGAAGGTCCTCGGCGGTGCGTTCAACCTCGCGGGTGGCCTCAAGGGCTGACCGACGCCTCTACTCGTCGTCGAAGATCTTCACGACGATCTCGCCGTCCTCGGTGGCGTATGCGCGGTACATGCCGGCGGTGTTGAAGACGAACGCGAGGTTCCTGTCGTGATCCAGTGCGATCACCCCACCGGTGTCCTCTCCTCCGATGTCCTCTGTCTTGTCGATCGAGGCTCCGGCCGCTCGGTCGACGCGGATGTTGCTGTACTCCATCTGTGCGGAGATGTCGTGTGTCACGGCCTCACGCATGAAGAGCTCACCGGTGCCCGTGGCCGAGATCGCGGCGGTGTGATTGTCGGCGTACGTACCGGCGCCGATGATGGGCGAGTCACCGATGCGCCCGACCGGCTTGTTCGTCAGCCCGCCGGTCGAGGTGCCCGCGGCCAGGTTGCCCTGCTGGTCCAGCCCGACCGCGCCCACGGTGTTGGTCTCGCCGAACTCGAAGTCGGTGTCGCCGTTCTTGGCCTCCAGCAGAGATCTCCAGCGTCGCTCGGTGAAGAAGTAGTCCTGGGTGACCAGGTCGATCCCGCGATGCTGGGCGAAGAGCTCGGCGCCCTCGCCGGCGAGCATCACATGCCGCGAGCGTTCCATCAGCTCCGCGGCCAGAGAGATCGGGTTCTTGATGTGTGTCACCCCGGTCACCGCTCCGGCATCGAGGGTGGCACCGTCCATGATGGAGGCATCCAGCTCGTTCTCGGCGTCGGTGGTGAACACCGCACCCTTGCCCGCGTTGAACAGCGGGGAGTCCTCCATGGTGTTGATCGCGTCCGCGACCGCCTCGGTGCTGCTCGATCCCGCTCGCATCGCGTCGTAGCCGGTGCTCACCGCCCGGGTCAGGGCGTCGCGGTACTGCTGCTCCAGCTCTGGTGTGAGGTCGTCACGCCGGATGGTCCCCGCTCCGCCGTGGATGGCGAAGACGACGTCCCCGACCAGCTCGGTGTTGTTC
>JBOHDD010000512.1:0-2801 GCA_050699155.1 Nocardioidaceae bacterium | reverse complement strand
GGCAAGGTTGCCGGGTCTGCGTCTGCACCAGCGGAAGTTGTCCCGTCGAGCGGTCGCCTACTCGGCGGTTATCAATTCGACAAAGTCAGCGACGGTGTCTGACATCTGGACTGGCTACCGATGAGTCTGCCGTACCGGGCTCGTCTACCTCCCGCCGACACAGGAGGGCGGAGATCAGATGCCCGACACGGGTGAGTTCGATCCGACGCCGATCCCGGAGCTCGACGACCTGGCTCGCGGGATCATCGATGCCAACAAGTACATGACCCTCGGCACAGCCGACGCGCATGGCCGACCGTGGGTCTCACCCGTCTACTTCACGCCGGACGGCTACGCGGACCTCTATTGGGCCTCCTCGCCCGACGCCAGGCACTCACGCAATGTGGCCGAGCGGTCGGACGTGAGCATCGTCGTGTTCGACTCCCAGGTGCCCATCGGTGGTGCGCAGGCGGTGTACATGACCGCGCGGGCGGAGCCCGTCGCCGAGTCTGACCTGAGGCGGTGTGGAGAGCTCTTTGCCGGTCGCTACCCGGAGTTGCGGGTCTACACGCCGGACGAGCTGCGGTCGCCGGCACCTCTGAGGCTGTATCGCGCGGTGGTGTCCGAACACTCGGTCCTGATCCGCGGCAGCGATCCGGTGCACGGCCGCGGAGTCGACTCGCGAATCACGGTGCGGCCGTGATCTGTCACCGCCGCGTAAGCCGTTGACGTGGCGACGCACGCCATCGGGATGTGCGCGAGAGGTCATCGGGTGGTTACCTCGGGGTCGGCGACCGGCTATGTGGAGTCACGACGCTCATCGGCATGGAGCCCACACGTCGTACCGTGATCAAGGCCGGCCTCGCCGCCGGCGCCGCCACCACCGTGCCCACCGTCTTCTCGGCCAGCAGCGCTCATGCCGCCGGGACGCTGCGAGGTGACCCCTTCCTGTTGGGGGTGGCCAGCGGTGACCCCTGGCCTGACGGCTTCGTGCTCTGGACCCGGTTGGCCCTGGACCCGTTGGCGGACAACGGTCGCGGCGGCATGCCCGACTCGGTGGTGTCGGTCAGCTGGGAGGTCGCCGAGGACGAGCGCTTCACCCTGGTCGTACGGCGGGGGACCGCCGCCGCTCGTCCGGAGTTCGCGCACGCGATCCATGTGGAGCTGAAGGGCCTGAGCCCGGGCAGGGAGTACTGGTACCGCTTCCGCGTCGGCGGCCACATCTCACCGGCCGGACGGACGCTGACCGCCCCCGCACCGGGCACGATGCCGGCAACGCTGGCGATGTCGTTCGTGTCCTGCTCCCAGTTCGAGCACGGCTGGTTCACCAACTACCGGCACGTCGCCGCCGACGAGCCCGACCTGGTCCTGCACCTCGGTGACTACCAGTACGAGTACAAGGCCGATGTCTACGTGGCACCGACCGGCAACGTGCGTGACCACAAGGGGCCGGAGACCACGACACTGGCGGGGTACCGGCAACGACACGCCCAGTACAAGGCCGACGGCGATCTGCAGGCGGCGCATGCGGTCGCACCGTGGCTGGTGGTCTGGGATGACCACGAGCTGGACAACAACTGGGCCGACGAGACGCCGGAGAGCTCCCAGGACGGGTTCGCCCGGCGTCGAGCCGCGTCGTTCCGCGCGTACTACGAGAACATGCCGCTGCGACGGACCTCGGTGCCGCGCGGTATCGACATGCAGCTGTACCGCCGCGTCTCCTGGGGGCGGCTGGCCAGCTTCCACATGCTCGACACCCGCCAGTACCGCGACGACCAGGGTTGCGGGGACGGCTACCGCACCGACTGCCCGGCCGCGGTCGACCCGTCACGCTCCATCACCGGGGCGCAGCAGGAGCAGTGGCTGTTGGACGGCTTCCGGCGCTCGTCCGCTCAGTGGGACCTGCTGGGGCAACAGGTCTTCTTCGCCCAACGAGACGCCGACGCCGGGCCACAGACTCGAACGTCGATGGACGCGTGGGACGGGTACGTCGCCTCCCGGGACCGCATCACCCAGGGCTGGGTCGACGCCGGCGTACGCAACCCGGTCGTGCTCACCGGAGACGTGCACGCGCACTGGGCGAGTGACCTCAGGCTGGACTACGACGACCCCACGTCGAGGACGGTCGGCAGCGAGCTGGTCTGTTCGTCGGTCACGTCCGGCGGCGACGGGTCGGACGCCCCGGCCAAGTCGCACCCGTGGTTGGCGAGCAACCCGCACCTGCGCTTCTACAACAACCTCCGTGGCTACGTGCGGACGACCATCACCGCTGCCGCCATGACGGCAGACTTCCGATGCGTGGAACGGGTCTCGGAGCCGGGTTCGCCGGCGTTCACCAGGGCGACCTTCGCCATCGTCGACGGTGAGCCGGGTCTCGAGCAGACCTACGACCGTGAGCCGACCCAGGCGCTGACCCGCGCACAGATGCTCACTTCGGCGGAGACGATCGCCTGGGAGACGCGACGCCCGTAACCGCGGGGCGCCCCTAGACTGCCGGGCATGACCGCTGCGGCGACCCGGCTGCTGATCCTGGGGGCAACCTCGATCTTCGAGCCGGTCAACGGCTACCAGCTGCGGCGAGAGCTCTTGTCCTGGGGGGTGGCCGAGTGGGCGCACATCCAGCCAGGGTCCATCTACTCCGTGCTCGCGACACTGACCAGGCAAGGCTCACTGCAACGGCATGAGCTCGCCGACGGGGGGCGCGCGGTGGCGGTCTACACCGTCACCGACCAGGGCCGGATCGAGCGCGACAGGCTGTTCGGTGAGTGTCTGGAGACGGCGGACCTGCAAAGCCCACTTCCCTTCTATACCGCCATCATGGT
>JBOHDD010000511.1:0-3361 GCA_050699155.1 Nocardioidaceae bacterium | reverse complement strand
GGGCTGGTTGGCACGACCGTTCGGGTCGAACGCCCGGCACGACACCGAGAAGCTCAACCTGCCCCGGCAGCTGTCCTTCTTCAAGGACGTCAACGTGAGTACCGCTCTGGTGATCTCGGTGATCATGCTGGCCGCCGTCGCTCTGGCAGATCCGGCAGTGGTCTCCGAGCAGGCGGCCACGATCAGCGAGTCCTTGTCGCCCTGGATATGGGGCCTGATCGTCGGGCTGCGTTTTGCCGCCGGCATCGCGATTCTGCTGTTCGGCGTGCGGATGTTCCTCGCTGAGATCGTGCCGGCCTTCAAGGGAGTCAGCGACAAGATCATCCCCGGCACCCGGCCCGCGCTGGACGCACCCACGGTGTTCCCGGTCGCGCCCACCGCGGTGATCGTGGGGTTCGTCAGTGCCACGGGCCTCTTCCTTGCGCTGCTCGGCATCTTCGCTGCTGCGGACTGGTTCACGCTGGCCCCGCCGATGATCATGCTGTTCTTCGTCGGTGGCGCGGCGGGCATCTTCGGCAATGCCGTCGCCGGCTGGCGCGGTGCGGTCATCGGTGGCTTGTTGACAGGTCTGATCCTTGCGGTCGGGCAAGCCCTCACCTGGGGGATACTCGGCTCCACCGCGCCGGAGCTGGCCACGTTGGCCGATCCCGACTGGTACGCCATCGCCTGGTTGCTGCAGCTGGCTGAGCCCCTCGGTGGCGGAGCGGCGATCTGGGTGATCCCGGCTGTCTCCCTGGTTTCGACCGTGCTGGTGCTTGTCTGGCTGCAGCGCCGAGAGGGTCGTCGTACGAGTGCCACCGAGCACGAGCCGACACCTGCCTCGGCGCGCGCGTGAGGACACAGGACGGGATGGGGAGAGAAGTGACGAACCGCAACCAGCTTCAGGTGCTGACCGTGTGCGGCGTGGGGATGGGCTCCAGCCTGATGCTCAAGATGACCGCCGAGGAGGCGTTGAAGGCGCTGGGCGTGGACGCCCGGGTGGAGTGCACCGACGTGTCCACCGCACGCTCGATGACCCCCGACGTCGTCATCGGCCAGGAGATGCACACCAGCGAGCTCCCCGACCTCGCCCCGCTCACCGTGACCGTGTCCGACTTCCTGGACAGTGAGGGGCTGCGGACCAGGCTCGAAGCAGGCCTGGGAGAGCTCGGATGGCTCCCGTGACCGCGGTCCGTGCCGCTGTCCAGGAGTCCGCGCGAGACTGGTCCGACGCCGTGCGCTCGGCGGCACAGATCCTCGTGCAGATCGGGTCGGCGCGGTCGACGTACCCCCAGGCCTGTGTCGAGGTGGTGCAGACCCACGGCCCTTACATCGTGTTCACCCCGGGTCTGGCGCTGGTGCACGCACGCCCGGAGGCCGGTGGCCTCGCCCTCGGTGTGGCGGTCCTTCGCCTCGACAACCCGGTGAGTTTCGGACACCAGGCCAACGACCCGGTCGATGTCTTGGTTGCCTTCAGCTCTCCCGACCAGGACGCACACATCGAGACCCTGTCGACACTTGCCAAGGCGTTGGGAGACGGTTTCGCCGACCGGATACGTGCGGCCGGGAGCGAGGCCGACCTTCAGCAGGCCGTGGAAGGAATGCTGCGTGACTGAGCTCGACGGGCCACGGTCGGTTGGTCGCCTGGTGCGACAGCTGCTGGACAGGGTGGACCGAGACACGGTCGAGGCGCTCGGTGACGTGGCCGACCTGCTGATCAAGTCGCTGCGGCGAGGAGGCCTGGTCTATGTGGCGGGCTCGGGGCACTCCCTGACCATGGTGTGCGAGACGTTCTACCGTGCCGGGGGTCTCGCAGCCGTTCGGCCGCTGTGGCATCCGGACCTGCTGCCCCTGTCCGACGCACTCCGCAGCACTCGCGCCGAGCGAACCCCCGGCCTGGGCACCCGCGTTGTGGGCGAGCTCAACCCATCCGCCGAGGACGTCGTCGTCGTGTTCTCCACCAGTGGGAGCAACCCCTACCCGATCGACGTCGCGAAGGCATGTGAACGACGCGGTATCCCCGTCATCGCAGTCACCTCCCGAACCGCAGCGGCAGGAGCGACCGCGCGGGCCGAAACGCTGCTGACCGACCACGCGGACATCGTGCTCGACACCGCGGTACCCCCCGGAGACTCCGTCTACCCCGGGTCAGACCCTCGCACCAGTGCAGTCTCGACCCTCAACGCCTCCTACATCTGGGCGATGCTCCTGGCCGAGCTCGACGTCCGTGCCCACGACCAGGGGTTCGAGCTTCCGCGCTGGCGCAGCGCGAACGTCCCCGACGGCGACCGCGAGAACAAGGCCCTGTTCGACAGGTACGGCCCGCACATCCCCGAGCTCGGGCAGTAACGCGTCCTCGGTCAGTCGGCGATGACGACGTCGACGCCGGCCGCACGGAAGCGGTCGAGCTGATCCGGCCGGGCCTCATCGGTGACCAGGCTCCATCCCTGCGGCAGTGGTGCCCAGGCCGGCACCGACCCACGGGTCAGCTTGCTCGCATCGGCGAGTACGACGACATGCCGCGCGCGTCGCGCGACTCGTTCCTTCACCGCGGCCTCCGCCAGGCTCGGTTCCCCGACGCCGTCGGCGGGATCGACCGCGTCGACGCCGAGGAAGGCCACGTCGACCACCAGACGGTCCAGCGCCAGGTCGGTCAGCGGCCCGACCAGGCCGTGGCTCTTCGGGGCGACCACGCCGCCGGGAACCACCACCTCCGCCTCCGGTGCGTCGGCGAGCAGGATCGCGATCTCCAGACCACGGGTTACGACACTGACGTGCCGATCGCGGAGGTTCTGCGCCAGCTGGGCACAGGTGGAGCCGGCGTCGACGAAGACAGTCGCCCCGTCGGCCACCATCTCTGCGGCCCGCAGACCGATCGCAGCCTTGGCCTCACGCGCGATCCCCAACCTTTCGCTGAGCTCCCGCTCGTGGAAGGGGTCGGTGGTGACGGCCCCGCCGTACGTCCGCGTGACGGCTCCGGCCTCGCCGAGCCGCCCGAGATCGCGGCGCACAGTCGAGGGCGAGACCCCCAGCGCCTCGGACAGCTCCTCGACGTGCGTGGTGCCCAGTCGCAGCAGCGACAACAGGTGCTCGTGCCGCCGCCTGGTGTTGCTGCGCAGGTCCGATGCCACGTCGAGCCCCAAGCGCTCTCAGCCGTTGCCGAACTCTGCGCGGATCGCTGGCACGAACGGGCTGTACTCCACGCCGGCGAGATAGGCGCTCCGCATCGTTCCGGGGTCGGCCTTCCCGGTCCCCGCGATGTCGAACGCGGTGCCGTGGTCCACCGACGTGCGCAGGATCGGCAGACCTACCGTCACCGAGATGGTGCCGTCGAAGTCGTAGGTCTTCGCGGCGATGTGGCCCTGGTCGTGGTACTGCGACA
>JBOHDD010000510.1:0-2217 GCA_050699155.1 Nocardioidaceae bacterium | reverse complement strand
GTCGAGGACCCCTGGGAGGCGGCGATGCTCGGGCTCGACGCGTTCCTCGAGAGGTGCTGTGACCCCGTGTACGGGCGGTTGGTCTGGCAGGAGGGGCCGGTGGCCCTCGGCTGGGCGCGCTGGAAGGAGTGCGAGGAGGAGCACGCATACGGCCTGATCGAGGGGTTCGTGCGCGCGCTGGTGGAGGCCGGGCTGATCGAGGGCTCGCTGGATCTTATCACCAGGTTCTCGTTCCATCTGCTCGGCGCCGCCGGCATGGCGCTCGCCGACGCCGACGCGCAGACCCAGCCGCAGACCAAGAAAGACTGCGCACAGCTCGTCCAGCGGATGCTGGCCGGCCTGGCCACCCCACCCACCCAACCCTGACCGGCCCATTTTTTTTCCGCCGAGCGGGCAAACTTGCGCCCGGTCTCGGGTGCTGAGACTTGCGCGGCCAGCACCGCCGGAGCAGTTGTCCGCATGCTGGGCAGGCGCACAAGTTTGCCCGCTCGGCGGAAAAGAAGGCAGGGCGGGAAGGTCTCAGAGGCGGGACTGGAGCATCTGCTCGACCACGGCACGGCGGTCGGGGGCGACATGCATCTGGTAGTGGTCGAACAGGTCCTGCCGGATTCGTCGACCGGCGAGCTCCGCGTCACCGTCGCGGATCGCCTCGAGCAGCGAGCCGTGCGCGTGTAGCCAGGTCTGCATCAGGCCGGTGCTGTCGGCGGCGCCGGCGATGTGCTCGTGCATCATCTGCAGCACCACGTCGCGCACCACCTCCGAGCAGACCGACAGCAGCTCGTTGCCGCTGGCGTGGGCGACCGCCTCGTGGAACCTCAGGTCTGCCGCGGTGAACTCCGCCATCCCGACCTCGGCACCGGCAGCCATGGCCTCGAGCGCTGCCCGCATCTCCGCGAGCTGTTCGTCTGTCCGCAGCAGCGCCGCCAGGTACGTCGCCGTACCCTCGAGCACCATCCGGAACTGCAAGAGGTCGGTCAGCGAGATGTGCTCCACCCGCGCCAGATGGCTCAGGGGGGTGCGCAGCAGGTTGGTCTGGAAGGACAGCACCTCGGCTCCGTGCGGGTTGCCGGGGCGGGAGCGCACCAGCCCCCGGCTCTCGAGCACCCGCAACGCCTCCCGGATGGTGGCCCGGCTCACCTCGAACTGGCGCATCAGCTCGCGCTCGCTTGGGAGGTTTTCGCCGGCACTGAGGTCACCGGCCAGCACGGCCGCCTCGACCTGCTCGACGATGCGCTGGTAGGCCCGGACCGGCTGCACCGGTGAGAACACCGTCGACTCCTCTCGCGCATCCTGATGCCCGCCCTTGACGCTGCCAGGGGCGCCTGCGAACATATGACCTCGATCATACAGTGCACTGGTCAGACCAGGCTAGGACGTCCACGGAGGTAGGCGGGTGGCAACCTTGCGGAAGACGATCGGGTCTCTCGTCGGCGTCGCGGTGCTGCTCACCGCGTCGGCCTGCTCGGCGGGCAGCTCCGCGGACGGCCAGGGCGGATCGAAGGACTCCGCCACGCTCGCCTTCACCGCCGAGCCGGCGAACCTCGACTTCAGCACCACCGACGGCACCGCGATCCCGCAGGTGCTGATGGACAACGTCTACGAGGGGCTGGTCAGGCTCGACCAGCGGGGCGAGATCGTGCCCGCCCTGGCCAAGTCCTGGACGGTGTCGGAGGACCGCAGGACCTACGAGTTCAAGCTGCAGGCAGGCGTGACGTTCAGCAACGGCAGCAAGTTCACCGCGGAGGACGTGAAGTTCAGCATCGAGCGGGTGCAGAGCAAGGCCTGGACGATCTCGCTGAAGAGCTACATGGACCCGGTCGAGGACGTCGAGGTCGTGAGCCCGGACACCGTCCGCGTCGTGCTCGAGCAACCCAGCAACAACTGGCTGTTCTTCATGACCACCCGGATCGGCGCGATGTTCGACCCCAGTGGCGTCTCCGACCTGGCCAACAAGCCCGTCGGCACAGGGCCCTACGTGCTCGGCGAGTGGAACCGCGGTGACTCGATCGTGCTGCGGCGCCGCGACGCCTACTGGGGTGAGCCACCGGACCTGAGATCGGTGACGTTCAAGTACTTCCAGGACGCCACCTCGGCGAGCAACGCGCTGCTCTCCGAAGGCGCGGACGTCATCGCCAACTACCAGGCGCTGGACGCGCTCGCGCAGTTCCGGGGCGACGACCGGTTCGAGGTATCCGAGGGTACGACGAACGGCGAGGT
>JBOHDD010000509.1:0-2907 GCA_050699155.1 Nocardioidaceae bacterium | reverse complement strand
TCGACCACTTCGGCAACCACGTGCAGGCGGTGGTCGGTGCCCTGCCCGAGATCCTGACCGGTGGTGAGCGCGACCTGTTCGAGCAGCGGCGACGCTCGCTGCTCGAGGTCGACGTGGCCGACGACCTTGCCTCGGCGATCGCCGTGATGCCACCGGCTTACTCCGTGCTCGGGATCGTCGAGACGGCCATCCGCGACGACGTCGACCCGCACGAGGTGGCCCGTGTGCACTTCGCGGTCGCCGAGCGGCTGGGGATAGGCACGCTGGTTCAGCGCATCCTCGCGCTGCCGCGCGACGACCGCTGGCAGACGATGGCACGGGCGGCACTGCGAGACGACCTGCATGCCGTGCATGCACAGATCACCGCCCAGGTGCTGGCCCACACCGACTCCGCCGACGATCCCGAGCAGCGGATCAAGCACTGGTCGGAGAGTGAGGGTGTGGTGCTCGGGCGGGCCGCCGCGACGCTGGAGGAGATCTGGGCCGACGAGACACCCGACCTGGCGAGGCTGTCGGTGGGGCTGCGGGTGGTGCGCACCCTGCTGACCACCCCCTGACCCCATGGGGCGCTAGGCTGCACGTGTGGGGGGAGTCATCGACGTGCGCGACCTGCGCAAGAGCTATGGGCCGGTCGCGGCGGTGGACGGGGCGTCCTTCGAGGTCGCGTCGGGGGAGTTCTTCGGCATCCTCGGTCCCAACGGCGCCGGCAAGACGACGACGCTGGAGATCATCGGGGGGCTGCGCCACGCCGACTCCGGCGAGGTGACCCTGCTGGGCGAGGCCCCGTGGCCGCGCAACGACGCGCTGCTGCCGAGGATGGGGGTCCAGCTGCAGGCGTCGTCGTTCTTCGAGCGGCTGACCGCGCGAGAGCAGATCCACACTTCGCCTCGCTGTACGACGTACCCCGGCGCCGGGCAGGTGAGATGCTCGAGCGGGTGGGCCTGTCGGAGCACGCGGGCATCCGCACCGAGAAGTTCTCCGGTGGACAGAAGCAGCGGTTGTCGATCGCCTGCACACTGGTGCACGAGCCCGAGATCGTCTTCCTCGACGAGCCGACAGCCGCTCTCGACCCGCAGGCGAGACGCAACCTCTGGGACCTGCTGGCAACTCTGAACCAGTCGGGCCGGACGGTCATCCTCACGTTGACCGGCCGTGAGTACCGCGCATGAGGGCGATGTGGACGCTCTCGGTGGCGATGATGCGTGGGTTCGCGCGCGACGGCATGTCGGTGTTCCTCGTCATCCTCTTCCCGTTGATGTTCCTCTTCCTGTTCGGCGGCATCTTCTCCGACCAGGGACAGTCGCGGTCGTCGCTGGTGGCGATCGGCGACGTGTCGCTCATCGACGAGATGCCTGCCTCGGCGAGGGCGCAGTTCGACGAGGCATTCGAGGTGGAGCGCAGCGGCGACCGCGCAGCGGCCGTGGCGAAGGTGCGCGGCCGCGTTCGTGCCGATCGTCGTACTCCTGGGTTTCGCCGTCGTGGTCGGTGCGCTGGCGACACGGCTGTTCCGCTGGGAGGCCGACTAAAGCGCCGGGTCATCCTCGTCCCGGGCGATCACCGGGGTCCCGCGCGCCCGCTGATCTGGGTACGGTCGCAGGGAGCGAGGACTAGGAGGCGACGTGGCTGACAGTGCACGACACCTGATCGGACTACTGCTGGGCGCGGAGCAGGACTGGCCGCGCGCGTTCGAGGAGATCCTGCGGCGGGTCGGGCCGATCACCGACCGCGCAGGGCGCGTGCACGAGCTGTCCAGCGAGCGACTGACCATCGAGCCGTTCAACCTGGACGACCCGGTCCGCACGGACCTGGTGATCGACCGGCTGGCGCACTGGTACTACCACCCGCGCGAGTGGCTGAAGAAGGCTGCGCTGATGGACGACACCTACCTGATGAACTCGCCGTTCACGTTCCAGTCGATGGAGAAGCACAGTGCCTACTGCGCGATGCTGCGGCTGGGTCTGAAGATCCCGCGCACCGTCCTCGTGCCGTACAAGAACCCCGTCGACAACGTGCGCTGGGCGTACACCGCCGCGAAGTACAACCGGCCGTTCGACCTCGACGCGATCGCCGAGGACATCGGCTACCCGATGTACATGAAGCCGTTCGACGGCGGCGGCTGGCGTGGTGTCTCCCGGATCAACAACCGCACCGACCTGCATCGCGCGTACGACGACTCGGGCGAGATGTTGATGCATCTGCAGGCGACGGTGGACTACGACGTCTTCGCCCGCGCCCTGTCGATCGGCCCGGAGACGATGGTGATGAGGTTCCGCCCGGACGAGCCGATGCACGACCGCTACGCCGTCGCCTACGACTTCCTCAGTCCGTCGGCCGGCACCCAGTGCACCGCGATCAGCCGGGTCGTGAACGCGTTCTTCGGCTGGGAGTTCAACTCAGCGGAGATGCTGGTGAAGGGCGACGGGGTCTACCCGATCGACTACGCAAACGCCTGTCCCGACGTGGCCGTGACGTCCCTGCACTACTACTTCCCATGGGCGATCACGGCGTTGGTGAGGTGGTCGGCCTACTGCCTGGTGACCGGGCGCAGGGTGCACGTGGACCTGCAGACCCGCCGGTTCTTCGAGATCGCCGACGACGACACGCGCGACTACCACGCCAAGCTGGAGGCCTACCTGGCGCTGGCCGACGAGTACTTCGAGACCGACCTCTATCGACAGTGGTGTGCTGAGCACCTGCCGCATCTCGAGGAGCAGGTCTTCGAGTGGGTGACCGGTCCCGGGTTCGACCGGTTGTTGCGCGACACCGTTGACGCGACGTACTCACCGCACGAGCGGGAGAGGTTCCTGGCGCACTTCCGTGGGCTGATCGAGCTGTGGGTGAACGACGAGCGGGCACGCCTGGCCACCGCTTGAGAGGCTGGAGAGACGCCGAAACGCCGGCCGGGAC
>JBOHDD010000508.1:0-2982 GCA_050699155.1 Nocardioidaceae bacterium | reverse complement strand
GCTCGGGTCGCTTCGGAGTACTGGTCGCGACGGCTCTTGACTTCGGGCATGCACAGAGTATAGAAACATACACACTGTATGTCTCAGTCACAGAGTAGGTGAGGGCGATGTCGGAGTCTTGGGATCGGGTACGACGCCGTCACGAGCTGGTCGATGACGTGCTCGGCGACGTGCAGCGCGAGGGGCCGGCGGCGATGTCCCGCTGGCACGGTCAGCTGGAGAGGGAGTACGGCGAGGAGGGCCTCGGCGGCTTCCTGCGTGACGTGCAGCGCCGTTGGCAGCGCGCGTTCGACGCCCGCCTCGACGCGGTGCTGGAGCGCGCGGCCGGCGACGTGGAGGAGAGCGTCGTGGACCTGTGGCGAACGGTCGCCGCCCTCCTGCCGGCGTCCCGGCAGCTGCTGGACACCCACGCCGACCACCCGGCGCTGGTTCGTGGGCACGAGCGCCAGCGGCGGATGCTGATGGTGGCCACCGGCGTGGACCTGCGGGAGGCGCTCGCCGCACAGCCGGAGCCCCGGGTCGCCCAGCCGTGCCGGTTCAGACGGCGGATGGCACGAGGATGGCGCACACGGCACCGACTGGCGGCACAGTCGGCCTGACGACCCAACCGGAGGATCCGATGAGCGAGACCGCGCAGCACAGCAACGAGGCCTACGTCTTCGACCCCTTCGCCGAGGGGTTCAGCGAGGACCCGTACCCCCACTACACGCGCCTGCGTGCCTCCTCGCCCGTGCACGAGAACCCCCTGGGCTTCTGGGTCCTGTCGCGTTACGACGACGTGTGGGCACTGCTCAGGTCGGGGCTGTCGGTCGAGGACCGCAACGCCGGGCCGGGGCCGATGCGCGAGCTCAACGAGGCGGTGTACGGCGAACGCGGCCGCAGGATGAACGCCCTGTCCATGCTCGACAAGGATCCGCCGGACCACACCCGACTGCGACGTCTCGTGTCCAAGGCCTTCACACCGCGCGCCGTCACCGGGTTGGAGCCGAAGGTCGCCGAGCTCGTCGACGAGGCACTCGACCGCATCGACGAGGCTGGGCGGGTCGACCTCGTCGGGGAGCTGGCCTTCCCGCTCCCGTTCGCGGTCATCTCCGAGATGATGGGGATGCCGGACACCGACCAGACCCGGCTGCGTGAGCTCACCGGCACCCTGGTGCGGTCACTGGAGCCGGTCACCGACCCGGAGATGATGTCGGCGATCATGGCCGCCGATGACGAGCTGGCCGCAATGGCCCGGGAGGTCATCGCGTGGAAGCGGGACAACCTGTCGGACGACCTGCTGAGCGGGCTCATCCAGGCAGAGGACGACGGCGACGTACTCGATGACGACGAGCTCGTCGCCCAGGTCCTGCTGCTGTACATCGCCGGCCACGAGACCACAGTCAACCTGATCGCCAACGGCGTCCTGGCCCTGTTGCGCAACCCCGGACAGCTCGCACAGCTGCGCTCCGACCCCACGCTCGCCGACAACGGGGTCGAGGAGCTCCTGCGCTACGACAGTCCCGTGCAGATGAGCCGTCGGATCACGCTGGAGCCTTACGCCGTCGACGGCCACGAGATCCCCGTCGGCGCGTTCGTGATCGCCAGCCTGGCCGCCGCGAACCATGACCCCGACTTCTGGGGAGATGACGCCGGTCAGCTCCGCCTCGACCGGCACAACGCGCGACAGCACGTCTCCTTCGGTGCGGGGGTGCACCACTGTCTCGGGGCCGCCCTCGCGCGCCTGGAGGGACAGGTGGCCATCGGCCGACTCGTCCGACGCTTCCCACGTATCGGCCTCGACGGCGAAGTCGAATGGAACGGACGGATCAACCTGCGGGGACCGATGAGGCTACCGGTCACCGTGCGGTGAGCCCGGAGGAGCGCGACGGCGCCTGGCAGCCGCGTCCCTGGAAGTGCCCGGGGCTCGTGTAGGACCCCCTGGGCAGGTACGACCCCAGGACGCGTCCTTCCTGCCCCGGCCTCTCCACGTCGTGGATCGCATGGTCGAAGCGCGGGGACGGCAGCTGGTTTCGCATGATCAGCACACCGTCGGGACGGGCTCCCCAGGCAAGCCAGTTGACGCCGCAGGCCCGGCGCGCGTTCGCCGGCCGGTCCTCCGGCGTGCTGACAGCGACCGTGAACCAGCCACGTGGACCCGTCAGGACCTGCTCGTCGTACACGCAGTCGACCGTGTCGGTGGCTCCGGTCGGCCTTCCTCGACGAGGCTCAGCGTCGGGACGTTGCCGGCCTCGAGCAGGGGTGCGACACGCGGGTTCGGGACCGACCACACCGGCGGCCGAGACGTGCGCTGGCGCGGGCGGATATGGGTCACGTGGTCCGGTCCGCCGTCGGCGGCAGGCATCCGGTCCGTCAGCTCCGGGGTGAAGTCCTGGGTCAGTGCGTGCAGGGCCCTGAGGCTCCGTGTGACCTCGACTTCCACGTCCACCACCCGCGCCCCGGCACGTCGAGCGTGCCCGTTCGCCGGCACCTCGCCGAGCACGAGCACCTCGAGTGGAGCGGACAACAGGTCTGTGCCCGCGTCGACGCTGACCGGCTCTCCGGGGTCGAGGACCGCGACCTGACCTGCCCGCACCGGGAGGTGCTGCGCACCGACGACGCCCTCACCGGCGACCACGAAGACCAGCATGCCCTGTCCCTCGTGGCCGGGGAGCTCGAGCCGTTCGGTGGGCTCGAGCCTTGCGCGCACGAGCGTCACCGGGGCGTATCGCGACCCCGGACCGGCGGGGGCTGAGCTGGTCTCGGCAGTGACCATCTGGACCGCGGCCCCGGTGTCGAGACAGGCACGCGTCCGCGGAGCTGCATGCCTGCCCGTCGAGGATCCCACCGGCTCGTCGGCGTGGGTCAGCCAAGCTGTTGGCGGGTGCCAATGTCGCCATCTCCTCCGCCTCGCGACATCCGCGGCCGCTCCCATCACCGGTGCCACCACCCCGAGCGCGACTGCCGAGATCAGGGTCGTACCCATGACGGCGAGCACCCAGA
>JBOHDD010000507.1:0-3030 GCA_050699155.1 Nocardioidaceae bacterium | reverse complement strand
CTCGACGAGGCTCAGCCGACGCGGTCCAGGACCAGCGGTGTCGGCGAGTACGTCGCACCCTCAGCGGCGACGCCGTAGCCGCCCTCGAGCGCGGCAAGGGCACGCTCGAAGCGGACCGCCTCGTCGGTGTGCAGGGTCAGCAGCGGCTGTCCCGCCGCCACGTTGTCGCCCGGCTTGGCGTGCATCTCGACGCCCGCGCCGGCCTGTACCGGGTCCTCCTTGCGGGCGCGGCCGGCGCCGAGCCGCCAGGCGGCGGTCCCGACGGCGAGTGCGTCGAGTCGGGTGACAACACCGGAGTGTTCCGCCCTCACGACGTGCGTCTCGGCAGCCGACGGCAGGGAGGCGTCCGGGTCACCGCCCTGGGCCACGATCATCTTCCGCCAGACGTCCATGGCCGAGCCGTCGGCCAGCTTCTCCGCCGGGTCGACATCACCGTGCCCGACGGCCGCGAGCATCTCCCCCGCGAGCGCCAGCGTGAGCTCGACGACGTCGGCGGGACCGCCTCCGGCGAGGACCTCCACGGCCTCGCGGACCTCGAGCGCGTTGCCGGCCGTCAGCCCCAGCGGGGTCGACATGTCCGTCAGCAGCGCGACGGTGCCGACCCCGGCGTCGTTGCCGAGGTCCACCATGATCTGGGCCAGCTCCCGGGCCTCCGCGAGGTGCCTCATGAAGGCGCCGGTGCCGACCTTGACGTCGAGCACCAGAGCGCCGGTGCCCTCCGCGATCTTCTTGCTCATGATCGAGCTGGCGATCAGCGGGACCGCCTCGACGGTGCCGGTGACGTCGCGCAGCGCGTAGAGCTTTCGGTCCGCCGGTGCGAGCCCCGCACCGGCCGCGCAGATCACGGCGCCGACCTCCTCCAGCTGGTGCAGCATGGCCTCCTTGGTCGTGTCCGCCCGCCAACCGGGGATCGCCTCCAGCTTGTCCAGGGTGCCGCCGGTGTGCCCGAGCCCCCGTCCGGACAGCTGCGGCACCGCGACACCGCAGGCGGCTACCAGCGGCGCCAGCGGAAGCGTGATCTTGTCCCCCACCCCGCCGGTCGAGTGCTTGTCGGCGGTCGGTCGTGACAGGCCGCTGAAGTCCAGGCGCTCACCGGAGGCCGTCATCGCAGCGGTCCACCGCTTGATCTCGCGCCGGTTCATGCCGTTGAGCAGGATCGCCATCGCCAGGGCGGACGCCTGCTCGTCGGCGACGACCCCACGTGTGTAGGCGTCGATCACCCAGTCGATCTGGGAGTCGCTCAGCTCGCCACCGTCGCGCTTGGTCACGATGATCTCCACCGCGTCGTGCGGTTCGGCCATCAGCTGTTCCTTCCGTTCGCGGTCACCCGTACCGACTCATAGCCACGCAGGACCAGGGTGGGACGTCGTCTGGGCGGGGTCGTGAGGGCAAGCTCCGGATGTCGGCCCACGAGCCGCCGCAGGGACTCCGCGAGCTCCATCCTCGCCAGTGGTGCGCCGAGACAGAAGTGCACACCCGCACCGAAACCGACGTGTGGGTTGGGATCCCGGCGTACGTCGAACTCGTCGGGCCGCTCGAACACCGCGCCGTCCCGGTTGGCGGATCCCAGGAGTACGGCGATCCTCTCCCCCGCCCGCACCACCTGCCCGCCCAGCGACACGTCGTCGGTGGCCGTTCGTTCGAAGAGCTGCAGCGCCGAGTCGAAGCGGATCATCTCCTCGACAGCGGTCACCGCAGCGTCGGGCTCGGAGTGCAGCAGCGCCAGCTGGTCGGGGTGCTCGAGCAGGGCCACCAGACCGTTGCCGAAGACGTTGACCGATGCCTCGTGGCCGGCGTTGAGCAGCAGCACCGCGGAGGCCACGACCTCGTCCTGCGAGAGCCGGTCGTCCGCGTCGTGCGCCCTGACCAGGTCGGAGAGCAGGTCGTCGCCGGGTGCACGCCGCTTGCGCTCGGCGTGCTCGCGCACGTAGGTGGCGAACTCCGCGCTCGCGGTGAGAGCGTCCTGCTCGACCTGCGGGCTGCTGGTCTGCTCGTACATCCGCACGATCGCCTGCGACCATCTGCGCAGCTGCTCGTGGTCATCCCCGGGTACGCCGAGGAGCTCGGAGATCACCAGCACCGGCAGCGGTTCGGCGTACTCACGGACCACGTCGAACGCGTCGGGGTCTACCTCGCCGAGCAGCCGGTCGGCCAGCTCGACCACCCGCGGCCGCAGCCGCTCGACGTGTCCGCGGGCGAAGGCCTGGGCGACGAGCCGCCGCAGCCGGGTGTGCTCGGGCGGCTCGTTCTCCATCATCTGGTGACGGTGCAGCAGGTTGAACGGCGCGAACCTCGACCCGGGCTCGCGGTCCTCCCAGAGCCGGCCGAGCCGACGGTCACGCAGGGCGGCAGCGACCTCGTCGTGGCCGAAGACCAGCCAGCGATGGGACACCTCGTGCCAGAGGACCGGTCCGAGGGCCCGCATCCGGGCCAGCTCGGGGTACGGGTCCGCCACGACGCGGGGGTCGGTCAGGTCGATGTCGGCGGTCGGACGCGGCTCGGTCACGACGGCGTCACCGCCGCTCCCGGAGGTCGTCCGGGCCGAACGCGTCCGGGAGCACCTCCTGGAGCCGACGGATGCCTCGTACGGTCTGCAGCAACATCGACGCTGCACCGTGCTCCCACAGCAGCTGTCGGCAACGGCCGCACGGCATCACAGGGTCCCCGTGACCGTCCACGCAGACGACGGCCACCAGACGTCCGCCACCGGTGGCGTGCAGCTGCGACACCATCCCGCACTCCGCGCACAGGCCGACTCCGTAGGAGGCGTTCTCCACGTTGCATCCGGTCACGATCCGACCGTCGTCGACGAGGCCGGCAGCGCCTACCGGGAACGAGGAGTAGGGCGCATAGGCACGTCGCATCACCGCGACCGCCTCGTCCTGCAGGACGGTCCAGTCGACGTCCATCTAGACCGCCTCCCCTCGTCGGTACCGGGAACCGATACCGGCCGGCGGGCGAAGGCGCTGCGCGGCCAGCGAGAGCACCAGCAGCGTGGTGACGTAGGGCGTCAGGCTGGTGAACTCGTTG
>JBOHDD010000506.1:0-3473 GCA_050699155.1 Nocardioidaceae bacterium | reverse complement strand
GGCGGGAGTGGGAGGTCGAGCTGCTGCAGGGAGAGGCGAGCCTGCTCGACGCCGCAGACGAGCTGGTCCGGGACGCCGGCGCCGTACCCGCGCGTGGTCCGTCGAAACTCTCCCGAGTCCTCGGTGACAGGATCCCGAAGACTTCCTCCCGAACTCAGGGCCGGTTGCGTCGGGGCGGATCCGCCGCCTCGGTCGTGCACGCCCGACTGGGTGAGCAGGTGGCCGAGCTGAAGGTGCGCGACCCACAGGTACGCCGTGACCTGCCTGACGCCGTACACAAGATGCGCGTGGCCATGCGCCGGCTTCGCAGTGCGCTGGCCACGTTCCGCCCGTTGCTGGACACATCTGTCACCGAGCCCCTGCGCGAGGAGCTCAAGTGGGCCTCCGGTGTGCTGGGTGAGGCGCGTGACGCCGAGGTGATGCACGAACGGCTGAGGAGCATGATCACCGCGCAGCCGCCGGAGCTGGTCCTGGGAGCGGTGAACCGGCGCGTCGACGACGAGCTCGGCCGCGCGTACCGGGACGCGCACGCCGCCTCGGTCGATGCGATGGACTCCCAGCGCTACCTCACCCTCCTGGGCGACCTAGACGCGCTGGTCGCCGAGCCACCGTGGACTGCGCGAGCAGAGCAGCCGGCACGTGACGTCCTACCCGCACGCGTGCAGAACGACTGGAAGAGGCTGCGACGCCGTGTCTCCATGGCTGACAACGCTCCCAGCCAGACCGAGCGGGACCAGCGTCTGCATGACGTCCGTAAGGCAGCCAAACGTGTGCGCTATGCCGCCGAGACGCTGATCCCGATCTACGGAGACAGCGCCGAGCAGCTTGCGAACGCGACCAAGCAGGTGCAGTCGGTCCTGGGCGAGCACCAGGACAGTGTTGTGACCGTGCCAGTGCTCCGACAGCTCGGCGTGCAGGCGCACCTCGACGGTGACAACGGCTTCACCTACGGCCTTCTCCTCGCACACGAGCAGGGCCGCACTGCCGAGACCGAGACCCGGTACGCCGTTGTGCGGGACAAGGCATCGCGCAAGAGGCTACGCCGTTGGCTTTCCTGACCGCGGTGGCTGACATCTTCTCCGTCGGGGGCGGGATCAGTCGGGTATCGCCTTGCCGGGGTTGAGGATCCCGTGCGGGTCGAGGGCCTCCTTGATCGCGTGGTGCATCTCGACCACCGGTGCGCTGAGCTCGCGTCCGAGTCCGCGTCGCTTCAGCTGCCCGATGCCGTGTTCCCCGGTGACGGTGCCGCCGAGGTCGAGGGCGTCGCCGATGATCACCTCGAAGGCCGCCTGGGCACGGGAGCGCGCCTCGTCGTCGCCCTTCGGCGTGATCAGCAGCGGATGCAGGTTGCCGTCACCGGCGTGGGCGATGTTCGCGATCAACGTGTCATGTGCAAGCGCACTCTGCTCGATCCGCATCAGCATCTCGGGCACGGCGGCGACGGGCACGCAGACGTCCTCGGTGAGTACGGGCCCGAGCCTCTCCAGCGCCGGGTAGGCCAGCCGGCGAGCGGCGAACAACGCATCGGCCTCCTGCTGGTCCGACGACCGGGCAGCCCATGTGGCACCCCCTTCCTCGAAGCACCGCAGCATCTCCGTTGCCTCGCTGTCGCCGGCGGCACCCGGGGTGTCCGCGCGCCCTAGGAGTACGACGTTCGCGTCCACCGAGAGGCCCATGTTCTTCCAGGCGTCCACGGCCTCGAGGCAGTGGCGGTCCACAAGCTCCAGCGCAGACGGCACAACGCCCGACGCGGCGACCAGGCTCACGGCCCTCCCAGCAGAAACGGCAGAGTCGAAGTAGCCGGCAACGGTCCGCTCGGGTTGGCGCTGTGAACGCAGCCGCAGGGTCACCTCGGTGACGACTCCCAGGGTGCCCTCGGAGCCGACCATGAGCGAGCACAGGTCGTATCCGGCGACGCCCTTCGCCGTACGACGACCGAGCCTCACCACGTCGCCTGTACCAGTGACGACCTCCATACCGATGACGTAGTCGCCGGTGACGCCGTACTTCACACAGCACAACCCGCCGGCATTGGTGGCCACGTTGCCACCGATCGTCGACCAGGGGGCGCTCGCGGGGTCCGGCGGGTACCAGAGACCGTGTTCGGCGCAGGCAGCGCGCAGGTCGTCGTTCACGACACCGGGTTGGACGACCGCCAGTCGCTCCGCCGCGTTGACCTCGAGGACCTCCTGCAACGCCTCCATCGAGACCACCACGCTGCCCGCGGTGGCGTTGGCGCCACCGGAAAGCCCGGTCCCGGCACCGCGGGGCACGAGCGGCGCCCCGTACTGGAGGCACAGGCGGACGACATCCTGCACCTCGCGGGTGCTGCGCGGACGCACCACGGCGAGCGGCGAGGCGTACGGCGCCCACTCCGCCTCGTCGTGGAGGTAGGCCGCCATCTCGGCGGCGTCGGTCAGGACACCCCCGTCGCACAGCACAGTCGACAGCTGCTGGGCAAGCAAGATCGCTCCTTCGGGTTCGACGGCCGGGTACGTCAGCCCGCCGGGAGCAGCGACAGTAGTGGCCTTACGCACGCATGTGTATAGAGGAGCTCTCTACCATCACCGTCGATCGATAGAGCGTCGGTGACCGAGAGGTCCGGTGTCCGCCGTCCGTGGTGCCCGGTCGACCTCGAGCAGTTCCTCCTTGCCGGCACCGCCGGAGACCCCCAGCACCAGAACCGGGCCGACGCCTCTGGCGTAGAGCTTGTACTCCAGCACCCTGGGCTCGAGGGCGTTGGTGTCCTTGGTCAACAGTGCGTCGCGGAAGAAGCCGTACGGCACCTGGGCCATCTCCTCGGTGCTCAGCACGGCACCGCTGTCCTCCGCCTCTCCCTGGTAGTACTCCTGCCGGTACCGCATCCCAGGACGCGGACCGGCCGGGAGGATGATCCCCGCCATGGCGCCGTCCACGCCTGCCTCGAAGGACCCCGCTCTGGTGGCGATCTCACCGCCCTCGAACTCAGCGGTCTCCTCTCCCAGGTCCCAGATGTTCCCGTTGGCGTCCTGTGCGTACCAGTCCCGGGTGTCCTCGACGAGCTCACCGTCCTCGATCACGGTGTCGCGAACCACTCGGGCGGTGACACCGTTGGCGATCCTCCTCGTCTGATGTGTCACCACGACGACAACGTCGAGCTCCTTGCCCTCTTCGTCGGTCTCGCGGTAGGTCCAGCGGGTACCCGGCTTCATGGGCCAGTACGGGTGGTCGATCTTGGTAGTGAACTCATCGGGGTCCAGCCGTACCCGCTCGTCCCCCGTCGGCAGCTCAAGCCTGGTGGCCTTCGCTGCGATGGAGGCGGGACTGCCTCGCCCCCCTTGCTGTGTCGATTTCGACGACTCACCGGTGCACCCCGCGAGTGCAGCAGACACGACCAGACCGAACAGCGCCGCGATGGTGATCAGGTTGTTCATACGTCTCCTTCTCCGGATCCACCATCGCAGCGCGCTCCTGAACCGGACCTGAATCGCGCG
>JBOHDD010000505.1:0-7081 GCA_050699155.1 Nocardioidaceae bacterium | reverse complement strand
GCGCCGGATCAGGCCGAAGGTCGCGATGTCCCAGAAGGCGGTCGCGCCCCCGTTGCCGAGCACCACCTCGTAGCCCTCCGGGAGGCTGAACAGCTCGGCGACTCCCTCACGGACCCGGCCGACGAGGTCACGCACCGGCGGCTGCCGATGGGAGGTGCCGAGCAGCCCTACGCCATCGGTGGCCAGGGCCTGCACCGCTTCGGGGCGCACCTTGGAGGGGCCGGCACCGAACCGGCCATCGGCGGGCAGCAGGTTCGCCGGGATCTTGATCTGAGCGTCGGTCACGAGTGTCCCTCGGGTCGTTGGGTGGTGAGTGGTGACCTGACGACGGTGTCAGCGGCCCCATTCTGGCAGGTCTTTCACGCCACATCGGGGTCGGCCCCGAGGTCGGGTCGAGAGCCCACCGGCTGGATCACGAGCACGGCGATGTCGTCCTGGAGCGGCTCGTCCCCGAAGTCGAGCACCGCACGCCGGATCCGGGACGCGATCGCCGGAGCGGGAAGCGCCGCGCTCCGCCGGAGCAGCTCGTGGACGCCGCGCTCGCCGAGTGTCCGTCCGGCCGCCCTGCGGTCGGTGACACCGTCGGTGGTGCAGACGAGGTGTTCGCCCCGTCGGAGCCGGAGCGCGTCGGTATGGAAGCGCACGCTCGGAAGCACACCGAGCAGCGGCTGCGGCCGCCCCATGGTCTGCAGGTGGCCATCCCGGGCGACGAGGAGGGGCAGCGGATGACCGGCGACGGCGAACGTGACGAGCAGGTCGCCCCCCGGTGCCGGTTGCATCTCGCCGTAGATGAGGGTCACGAACCGCGCGGCCTCGCCCTCCCCGATGATGGTCTCGTTGAGCCGCCGGAGGATGTGCGGAATGGGATGACGCTCGCGGGCGAGCACCCGCACCGAGTGCCGGGCCAGCCCGGCGACCGCGGCCGCCTCTGGCCCCTTGCCGCAGACGTCGCCGATGACGAAACCCCAGTGGTTCTCGGCGATGTCGAACAGGTCGTAGAAGTCGCCGCCCACGTCGATGCCCTCCCCGGCGGCCTCGTAGCCGAGACCGACCTCGACGCCGGGGATGGTCGGCAGGGCCAAGGGCAGCAGGCTCCGTTGCAGCGCCTCACTGATCATCGACCGGTCGTCGTACAGCCTGGCGTTGTGGATCGCCCAGGCCGCGCGCCGGCAGAGGTCGTCGAGGGTGTCGATCGCGCCGGTGCGGAAGTCGTGGCCGGCGCCGCGTCCGGCGACCAGGGTGCCGATCACCCGCCCGCGCGCGTGCAGGGTGACGATGACCGCAGGGCCGGAACCGACGTCGATGTCCGCCGGCGACCCGGCCGCCACGAGCTCGCTCAGCTCCGGCCATTGCCGGGGACGACCCGTCTCGTCCAGCGGAGGGCTTCCCAGTCGCTCCAGCAGTCGCCTCAGCGGGTCGATGTCGCGTTCGTGCGCGTGCCAGACGCAGGTCAGCCGGGGGGTACGCCGTTGGTCGAGCAGGTAGACAGCACACCAGTCCGCCAGCCTCGGCACGACCAGCTGGGCGGTCAGGGCCGCGGCCATCTCGGGGTCGAGCACCCCGGCCAGCAGCTCGCTGGCCTCGGCCAGGTAGCTCAGCCGCCCCCGGCGCGCCCGCTCGGCCTCGTTCAGCCGGGCGTCCTCGATGGCCAGGCTGAACCGGTCGACGCTGCGTCGCAGCCGCTCCGCCTCGTCGACGGTGTAGGCCCCCGGTCTGTGAGAGGCGACACCCACGATGCCGATGACGCGTTCGCCGACGAGCAGCGGAGTCGCCACCAGGGCGTGCATCCCGGCGTCGGTGAGGAACTTCTCGAGCACGTCCTCGGTTGCGATGTCGGCGTAGACCATCGGCTCCGGGATGCCGCCGGCGGGACCGGTGAGGGCCTGCGGCTTGGGCCATCGTCTCGTCGAGGTCGTGCCCGGCGACGCGAGCCCGGCCGTCGCCCGCAGCTCGACGTCGAGGTCGTCGTCGGTGACCAGCAGCACGTACGCCGCGTCCCCGTCGAGGAGGTCACGGGAGTGCTCGGTGGTGAGGTCCAGCAGGGCCTCCAGGGAGAGCAGGCCGGGCCTGGCGGGCACCGGGAACGGCTCCGGTGCGGTGGCGCTGTCGGCCGTACCTGGCATCAGCACGGCTCGCTGCTGCGCGGAGACGATGAGGCACACCACGCGAGGCTGTTCGCCGGCGGTGGCAAGGATGTGCGAGGCGAACACCGGGATCTCGTTGCCGGCCTTGTCGCGGACCAGGCAGTCGCCGCTCCACCGCGGGAGCGTCAGCAGGTCGGCGAACGCGCTGCCCGGCTGGGCACCCGGCAGTCCGGTCACCAGGTCGCCGAGCTGGTGTCCCAGCATGTCCTCGGTGGTCCATCCGAACAGCTCTCGAGCCTCCAGGCTCCAGTGCCGTACGACACCGGACGGCTCGGTCTCGACGACGGCGACCCGCACCGGGGTCTCGGCACGTCCGAGGTCGATCGAGTGCTCCGGCTGGTCGCTGCTCACGGACGGTCTCGCCGCCGGCGACAACGGCAGCCGGAACCAGACGCGCTTTCCCACCGGCTCGTACTCGATCCCCCAGGAGGCCGCGAGCTGCGCGACCAGGTAGAGCCCCCGACCCGACTCCCGCTCACGG
Source organism: Nocardioidaceae bacterium (assembly GCA_050699155.1). Taxonomy (GTDB): domain Bacteria; phylum Actinomycetota; class Actinomycetes; order Propionibacteriales; family Nocardioidaceae; genus JBOHDD01. The sequence goes on along the minus strand of JBOHDD010000505.1, from coordinate 4,456 downwards.
GAGACCGGGCCGACCGGGGTGGGCAGCGTGCGCGAGGCGTGACCGTCCGATACGCCCACCTGCACGTAGGAGCTGCCGAGTGCACACGCCACCCGGACCGGCGTACCCGCGTGCACGATGGCGTTGGTGACCAGCTCGCTGGTCAGCAGGACAGCGTCGTCGAGCACGCTGTCGGCGCCCCAGCCGGCCAGCGTCTGGCGCACGAACCGGCGCGCCGCCTGTGCCGATGTCGCCTGCGGCGCGAACTGATGGGCTGCGTGCTCGGTGGTGCCCATCCGCCTCTCCTGGTCCCCCAAGGCCCTGACCGGATCGACTCAATGGTGACAGACTTGGGGTCGACAGTCTGCGCTCAGACTCCTCGAGCGCACCAGCAGGGGGTGGAGTATGCCCAGGACCGGGGCCAAAGGTACGACCAGCGGGACGGCCACCGGCAAGCCGCGGTCGGGCGGCCGCAGGCAACCGGCCGCGCGCTCCGACGCGCAGTCGCCAGAGGCGGCCGCCCTCGCCACGCTGACCGAGGCGCTCACCGCGGTCCGCGACGGCGACCTCCGCACCCGGCTGCAGGTGCGGTCCGGTCCCCTCGGCGAGGTCGCGGCGGTGTTCAACGAGGTCGTCGCCCGGCAGCGGCATCTGGCCGGTGAGCTGGACCGGGTGCAGCGGGTGGTCGGTCGCGACGGACGGCTGACCGAGCGGCTGCGCCACGGCGCCGGGCACGAGGGCTCGTGGGCCACCAGTGTGGACGCCGCCAACAGCCTGCTGGACAGCCTCGCCTGGCCGACGGTGGAGGTCGGTCGCGTCATCTCGGCGGTCGCGCAGGGTGACCTGTCGCAGTCGCTGGACCTCGAGGTCGACGGACGGCCGATGCGGGGCGAGTTCCTGCGCACCGGACGCACGGTCAACAAGATGGTCGACCAGCTCTCGCTGCTGACGTCCGAGGTGACCAGGGTCGCGAGTGAGGTCGGCACCGAGGGGAACCTTGGCAACCAGGCACGGGTCCGGGGAGCGCTGGGCAGCTGGAAGAACCTGACCGACTCGGTGAACCTGATGGCGAACCGGCTCACGGCACAGGTGCGGGACATCGCCGTCGTCACGACGGCGGTCGCGCAGGGTGACCTCTCTCGCAAGGTGACCGTCGAGGCGGAGGGGGAGATGCTCCAGCTGAAGGTCACCGTCAACGAGATGGTCGACACGCTGCGTGCCTTCGCCGACGAGGTGACCCGGGTCGCCCTCGAGGTCGGCACGGAGGGTGTGCTGGGGGGCCAGGCCGATGTGCAGGGCGTCGCCGGCACCTGGAAGGACCTCACCGACTCCGTCAACGTGATGGCCAGCAACCTGACCAACCAGGTGCGCGACATCTCCCGGGTGGCCCAGGCCGTCGCCGGTGGTGACCTGTCACAGCAGATCACGGTGAACGCCCGGGGGGAGATCGCCGAGCTCGCCGACAGCCTGAACTCCATGACCGGCACGCTGCGCACGTTCGCCGACGAGGTGACGCGGGTGGCGCGGGAGGTCGGCAGTGAGGGCCGGCTCGGTGGCCAGGCCGCCGTACCGGGCGTGGCCGGCACCTGGCGCGACCTGACCGACTCGGTGAACGTGATGGCGGGGAACCTGACCAACCAGGTGCGCAACATCGCCCAGGTGACGACCGCGGTGGCCAAGGGCGACCTGAGCCAGAAGGTGACCGTCGACGTCAAGGGTGAGCTGCTGGAGCTGAAGAGCACGGTCAACACGATGGTCGACCAGCTGTCGTCGTTCGCCGACGAGGTGACGCGGGTCGCGCGGGAGGTCGGCACCGAGGGGCGTCTGGGCGGCCAGGCCCATGTTCGCGGCGTCTCGGGGACCTGGAAGGACCTGACCGAGAACGTCAACTTCATGGCCAACAACCTGACCGGGCAGGTGCGCAGCATCGCCCAGGTCTCCTCGGCGGTGGCCCGCGGCGACCTGAGCCAGAAGATCACCGTCGAGGCCAAGGGCGAGATAGCCGCGCTGGCGGAGACCCTGAACGGCATGGTCGACACGCTGCGCACGTTCGCCGACGAGGTGACCCGGGTGTCCCGCGAGGTCGGCACGGACGGTCGGCTGGGTGGCCAGGCGTCCGTGCCCGGTGTGTCGGGCACCTGGAAGAACCTCACCGACAACGTAAACTCCATGGCCAGCAACCTCACCGAGCAGGTCCGGGCCATCGCCAACGTCACCACGGCGGTCGCCAACGGTGACCTGTCGCAGAAGATCTACGTCGACGCCCGAGGGGAGATCCTCGAGCTGAAGACCACCATCAACAGCATGGTCGAGCAGCTGTCGGCGTTCGCCTCGGAGGTCACACGGGTGGCTCGCGAGGTCGGCATCGAGGGCCGGCTCGGAGGCCAGGCCGAGGTGTTCGGAGTCTCGGGCACCTGGGCACGGCTCACCGAGAGCGTCAACGAGCTGGCCGGCAACCTCACCACACAGGTCCGGGCGATCGCGGACGTGGCAACCGCGGTGACACGTGGCGACCTGACGCAGGAGATCACCGTGGACGCCTCCGGTGAGGTCGCCGGGCTCAAGGACCGCGTCAACCAGATGATCGACAACCTTCGCGACACGACGCTGGCCAACCAGGAGCAGGACTGGCTCAAGAGCAACCTCGCCCGACTGTCCGGGATGATGCAGGGGCGGCGCGACCTGCAGGGTGTGGCCCGGCTGATCATGAGCGAGCTCACGCCGCTGATCTCGGCACAGCACGGTGCCTTCTTCCTGGCGACCAACGACGAGAGCGGCGAGACCGAGCTGCGGCTGATCGCGAGCTACGGCTACGAGACACGCAAGTCGGCGTCGAACAGGTTCGGGCTGGGAGAGTCCCTGGTCGGGCAGGCGGCGCTGGAGAAGAAGCCCATCGTGGTGATGGACCCCCCGTCGGACTACGTCCAGATCACCTCCGGTCTCGGTGCGGCCACGCCGGCCAGCATCGTCGTCATGCCGGTGCTGTTCGAGGACCAGGTCCTCGGTGTCATCGAGCTCGCGTCGTTCACCCGGGTCACCGAGGTGCACCGCAACCTCCTCGACCAGCTGATGGAGTCGGTGGGCGTCCTGGTGAACACGATCATCGCGAACTCCCGGACCGAGGAGCTGCTCGGGGAGTCGCAGCGTTTGGCGAACGAGCTGCAGACCCAGCAGGGTGAGCTGCAGCAGCGCAACGTCGAGCTGCAGGAGAAGGCGGGGCTGCTGGCGGAGCAGAACCGCTCCATCGAGATCAAGAACGTCGAGATCGAACAGGCGCGCAGCACGCTGCAGGAGCGTGCCGAGCAGCTGGCGCTCTCCTCCCAGTACAAGACCGAGTTCCTGGCGAACATGTCGCACGAGCTGCGTACGCCGCTGAACAGCATGATGATCCTGGCCAAGCTGCTCTGCGAGAACCCCGACGGGGCCCTCTCGCAGCAGCAGGTGGACTTCGCGGAGACCATCCACAGCGCGGGCGCCGACCTGCTTCAGCTGATCAACGACATCCTCGACCTGTCCAAGGTCGAGGCGGGCAAGATGGAGCTGCGCACCGTCGACGTGACGATGGCTCGGCTGGTGGACTATGTCGAGGCGACCTTCCGGCCGCTGGCCGCCGACAAGGGGCTGTCGTTCAGGATCGCGGTCGACCCCGACGTACCCGAGGTCCTGCACACCGACGAGCAACGGCTGCAGCAGATCCTGCGCAACCTGCTGTCCAACGCGATCAAGTTCACCGACTCGGGCGAGGTGCAGCTGCACCTTGCGATCGCCCGCGGCATCGCATACGAGAGCGACCGGCTGCGGAACACCGGTGCTGTGCTCGCGGCGTCGGTCACTGACACGGGAATCGGCATCGCCGAGAGTCGGCTGCCGGTCATCTTCGAGCCCTTCGAGCAGGTCGAGGGCACGGCCGACCGCCGGTTCGGTGGCACCGGCCTCGGACTCTCGATCAGCCGGGAGATCGCGGGCATGCTCGGTGGTGAGATCCGGGTGGAAAGCGTGGTCGGCGTCGGCTCGACGTTCACGCTCTACCTCCCGGTCCATCTCCAGGGTCGCGACGAGCGCCTCGGCGAGGACGGGGACCAGAGCAGTGCAACTCCTGACACAGAGCAGGAGAGCACGGCGGCCGCCGACGCGCCCGACGTTGCGGGAGAGTCCGCACCGATGGGTGCCGAGGACTCGCAGGAACCCGCGGGGACCACGTCGCGGCCCGGCCGGGTCGTCGCCGAGTCGGCTCAGGACAGGGTCGTGACGGCGAGCCTCGTCGTTCCGACGCAGTCCCCTCGATCCGCCGACGCGGGGCTGATGCTCTCCGGACGGAAGGTGCTCATCATCGACGACGACATCCGCAGCGTGTTCGCGCTGGTGAGCGCGTTGGAGCTGCGCCACCTCAACGTCGTGTACGCCGAGAGCGGGCACGAGGGCATCGACATCCTCATGCAGCACGGCGACTTCGACCTGGTGCTGATGGACATCATGA